>CAYQMZ010000291.1:5999-8575 GCA_964418725.1 uncultured Pirellulaceae bacterium | reverse complement strand
CAGGTCGATTTCCGAGTCCTCGATACCCTCCCCACCCCAATCGTCGACATCGGATCTCGTGACGAGAAACACGTGTTGAGCTCGCAATAAGCCCAACGCGTGCCCCAACATGGTTCGCTCGATCTCGCGTTCGCAATCCGAGAGAAATATGCTGCGGCCGGCTGCGATCAGCGACTCGAACCGATCAACCAAAGATAGAGTTGACTTGCGTCTCTCTACTCGAGGCGGATTTCCGAACTCAGCAAGCAAACTGTTGGCTTGTTCACGTATCCGTTTGCTTTCCTTCCACTCAAGTTCTTCCCCCAGATCAGCGGCTGTCGACAATGAAAGTGCAAGCTCGTAATGAGCGTCCTGCTTCTTCGCAAATTCGATGCTTTGCGTGATGAACTTTCGCGCAGACCGATGACGACCTCGCATGGCCTGAATGAGAGCGATTTCTCTCAGGGCGTGAGGTAGATCATTTTGAAATCTCCTTGCGAAGCGAATTGCCTTCCGCGCCAAGCCACGCATAGCATCCCATCGTCTACGGTTCGACCATTCGGATTTCGACGGTGACCTCATCCACTTCACGCGTTTCGCGGTGATCAGCCAAACGAATAGGGAGGTTGTGTACGCATTAGCAACGCCCTCAGATTCGACAATCTCGATGCCGCTTTCGAAGTGCTCAACCGCGCCGTTGAGGTCGTAGCGAAAGTAGCTATCAATACCGCGCGCCAATAACAGCTGGCATTTCGCCTGGCTATCTCGGACATCTCGGTTCTGTTCTCGATTGAGAATTGCCCTCGGTATCCCTCCTCGTGCTGCACGCACCCAGACATCAACGATATTGGCCGTCGACTGGAAGTCTCCTATTTCCAGCGCCGACTCGTATGTCCGCCGACAGATTTCAACAGCGTCGCCAAGTCTTCCAAGTCGGTAGTGTGCTGCAGCATTTTGATATCTCGCGATGTTGATTTCCCATTGGTCGCCGGTCTTCTGCAATATTGACTCGGCGAGCGAGGCAGACTTGATGCAGTCCGCAAACTTCGACGTGCTGTACTGCAAAATACTAAGAAAACCATGAGTCTGACCTTGGCCCCATTGGTCGTGAAACTGCTCACGCAATGCGAGCGAACGACGTGCGTAAGTCTCGCCGCGTTTGCGCCAAGGGATCAAGCTCATCGCTGGCGCATGTTCTGAATAGGCCTGAGCCAGTTCGGCGGTCGGCTCGTAGGACTCCGCCTGATTCAGGAAGAGAAGATGAGCCCACATCGTCTTCCGTATGTTCTTGGTGTACCAGTATCCGTGGGCCAATCGGCTATAAAGCCGCCACTGCAACCGCTTGCTGCCGCCATCGGCTGAAAGCCTCCTGCGATTCAAGAATGCGACGGGGAAGAGCGAGTGTAGGCACTGAACAACAAGTTCCCGCAACAATGAAACCGCAACTCGAAAGCTCGTCGCTGGGAGGTTCAGTCCCATGTCTTGTAGAGCTTTTTCGAAGTACATCACGGATTCCTGCTTGTCTCCGATCCTGAATTCCAGCTCCCCCTTACTCGCATTTACTTGCGCGTGTTGACTCGGAGTCGACGACAAGTCCGACGCGCTGACAAGAGATCGTTTGGCGGCACCATACCTACCCAGCAACATGCACACATCAGCCAATTCAAGGTGCAACAGAAATCGAGACTCGACGTCTTGTGTGCGTGCTCCTCGAATCGCCATGGCCAGCAGTTCTCTCGCTTTGTCAAGCGAGAACTGAGTCTTCGCATCGCGAGCCGCAACAAGGGCATGCTTCAGCCCCAGTTCTGGTTCGCCCGCCTGATCAAAGTGAAACGCGATCTTGAAGGTCTCGTGCGATTGAGCTTGCTCCAAGTGCCGCGCGATCGCGAGGTGGATCCTTCGCTTGCGATTCTCCGGCAGCACTTGAAGAAACGCTTCTCGGATTTTGTCATGAACGAATGCGTACCGAGCGTTTGGTAGCAACCACACCATCTTCTGGTTTCTCACCTGCTCAAGGCGGTCTGCGATCTGCTGAAGCGACAAATCAGAGTCTGAGCAGACATGCAAAAGCTCAAGGTCAAATTCTCGACCGTGTGCAGCCGCCAACATCATGATATGACGCGTTGGCTCTGGTAGTTCGCGAATCCGATTGGCCA
The DNA here is from genome assembly GCA_964418725.1 of uncultured Pirellulaceae bacterium. Taxonomy (GTDB): domain Bacteria; phylum Planctomycetota; class Planctomycetia; order Pirellulales; family Pirellulaceae; genus CAYNJG01. The sequence goes on along the minus strand of CAYQMZ010000291.1, from coordinate 6,440 downwards.
AGATGTCAGCGCTGTCCGATGACGCACTGATGGCATTCCACTTCTCAGGGTCAATTCGCCAGCCGTGATTTTCAAAACGCAGTGCACCGCATTCCTCCATGCCACGCAATACTGCGGCGGCCATGAACGGACTGCCTTCAGAAGTCTGGATCACATATTCGTGGACCCGAGCAGGGATGCGGCCCGCCATCGATTCAACCAGCAACGCGGTCTCATCGTGCCCAAGTGGACGGATTTCGATCTTCGAGCAAGAGCCAATCTTCTGTGTAACGCAAACCTCATGTTTTCTAGGAGTACGCATAGAGAGCACGAGCTTTACGTGACTCGAATCAAGCTGATCCAATGCCGCTAGTGCTTGGCAGATCAACGGATCCAGCCACTGACAGTCGTCGACCCATAGGATCGTTTGGCTATTCTCACAACCAAGCTGTTGCAAGAATG
>CAYQMZ010000291.1:0-5989 GCA_964418725.1 uncultured Pirellulaceae bacterium | reverse complement strand
GCCATGTGCGATCTCTTCTGCTCTGCCACCGGATGCGAAGCCAAGCGAGTTCGCAAGCCTAGGAAGCAGTTGAGTAATCTCGCATTGGAACTCGGGCAGTGCAGCTTGAAGGCGACGCAATATGTCAGGATGGCGTACGGCTTGATGAGCGATAGCCCGAATCGGCTCAAGCGGATTCTCGCCCGCAGAGTACTTTGCGCCTGCTCGAAAAACCTTCCGGCTCGGGCCTTGAGTTCGCCTTAGAGCTTCAGAAACGAATCGCGACTTGCCCATGCCACTTTCGGCGATGATCGCGACCTTGCTGCGCGCATGGGGACCGACTTCCATTAGAAAGTCGGACAGCACTGTCAGTTCAGTTTGCCTGCCAACGAACACCGGGTCACAGATTGCACTTCGCAAATCGGTCCGCCCCGGAACGAATGGCGCCCCTTGTTTGCTCGCTTCGATCCTGTCGATGATGATGCACAGGTCGTCAACAACCGCCTTCGCCGTCTGATATCGGTTGACCGGCTCTTTCCTCAAAAGATGGCGGACAATGCTCACCAACTCGGTCGGGTAACTCTTCAGCAATTCCCAATCGGGTTCACGTGTCATATGTTCGAGCAGTTGCACGTGAACATCACTGCCTTCAAACGGATACTGCCCAGCGAACAGCCGAAAGAAGAAGATCCCCAAGCTGTAGAGATCTGAAGGCGGCTTCAGATCGCCGGCAATTGTGCCGCTCAGTTCCGGCGAAGCGGTACGAGCGAATCCCAACGCCAGATCGTTGTCGAGTCGACTTGGCGTGACAAAAGCAGAAGGCCCTGGACAGGCTAGATGCCAGCCGCGAGTGGTAGCGATGATATTTCTTGGTAGCAATTGCCGATGCAGGCAACCCGTTGCGTGTATCGCCACCAAAGCTCGAGCGAGCCCTCGACACTCGGCCAACTGCTTGAGCAGGCCCCCATCTTCGTGAAGTGGAGTGGCACTCAAATCCACCGGCTCACCAGCTAGACGCTGGGTGTACACTCGATCAGAATCAACACCCCAATCTATTGGATGCAGAAAATTACTGCATTGCACTTGGCTTAACCGCTGCATCGCTAGTTCGAAGGCCCGAACCGCGGGCCCATCCAACAGGCAGCGATCAACTTCTTCGCGATACGTGCTTGTTCCGTCAGCCGGTGAGTCCGTTAGTTCAGTTTTAATGGAGCAATTCACAACACAAGGCTGGATCATCAGAATCAACAATTCCCGATACCAGTCAGCGTAGCCCGAAGCGTCCCCATCGAAGAGTTTGGTTGAGGGATTCTCCTCTCTTGCCTGCCCCGGAGCGATCTCGTCTGAAGCGGCATGCAACACCCACATTTTCCGCCGCCGACGTTTGACACCGCCGGCGAGGCCTAGTTCGCCCCGCCGCTCAACGTCCAGGCTCCCCAGTAATAGGGCGACGCCCGGCGCGACGAACTCTTCGACGAAACCACCTTTCTCTTGAAGACCTCACCACGCACGGCCAGCTGATCCGGTTCAGGTGAAGGTTGATAGTGATTGATCATCCAGATCTTTGCGGCTCGCAAGGCATCACGCTTGTTCATTCGTTTCTGCCAAATGTTGGCATAGTACTGCCGCATAATGGCTAAGGTTGCGTGGTCGGGTACGCTCCAAGCGCTGGCAAGAATACTTTCAACGCCGGCGACATGAAATGCCCTTCGCAGACTGTAGATGGCTTCGTTGGCCCCCTTGGCATCCTCACCAACGGATGTGTTGCACGCAGACAAGACGACCTGCTCTGTCTTCGAAAGCGGCAGGTTGACGATTTCGTCGGCTGTTAAGGAGGTTGGCGTTTCGTCAGTCAGGTTCGCACCGGCGAAAACCAAGCCTGTTGCCTTCGCGAGGTAGCTTTCGGAATACTCCGATCTTCGACCTAGCGCCGAGCTTTCGCTTCCGTGAAATCCATGAGTAGCTAGGTGAACGAAGGTAAAATCAGAGGCCTCAATCTGCGACCGAAACTTCGCTTGCGTTGCATCCTTTTGCTGCAATGCGGTCACTCTGCCGCCATATCGTGTTGTGAACAACCGACAAACTTCCGCACACTCTTTCTCCGAATTGGGCAAAGGGATGTACGACGATGCATCGCCCGACGTGATAGGGGCTGGCCCAAATTCAGGATTGCCTAAGACTAGCAATTTTGGATCTTCGAGGCGGCTGGTCAGCAACGCGTGCTCGCATAGTCCACGAGCCGATAGCTGGTAAGAAATAGGGTAGTCTTCAACTAGAAATGTGTTTTCACGTTTCCCTGGGAGTGCGTCCAAAGGCACTAAGGAAATGTTGCCTGCCGGGCAAACGATGAGCTCACTTGCGTCTTCATCTATCGCGTCCAACAAGGGTTCGACCAAAATGTCTCGCAAATCGAGTGCAGCTTGTTGTGCCTCCAGTGACTCACCGTTACCGTCTCGCCATGCCTTCACTGCCGAAAAAACAGATTCGACGTCCTCGATGACGACTAGCTGAATGGGCTTGTTCTTTTGAACGACAAAGACGGCTATGCTCTCTCGGACAGGTTTGAAGCCAACATTTTCGAACTCAACAAAGTCGAAAAAGACTTCGTTTGCAGCGAGCGAACTTCGAACGTCGTCAAAGCGAACGGACCGCAAAGACTCTTTGAATCCATCGCACTCGTCCATCAACCGGTTTTCCAAATCGGATCTTCTTCTTAGCAACGACTGCAGACTCTCTTCATCTTCGCTTCCCGCAACGAGCCCGGACGAAACTAAGCTAATCTTATCTCCAAGCCTCGTGAGTTCACGAAAATCTTCAGAGTGCCCCGATTCTGAAAGCTGAATCCTGGTAATGCGTTGTCGATTTGTGATCGAGCACTTTCGATCTAGGACCAAGTTGTAGGCTGATTCGATCTCAGGCGAACGGAAAGTCCCTTTAGTAATCACGGACATCACCCCATGTAGCGGCGTTACTCCGCGAGATTTCCTTCGCAGTTGAGCCACTTCCGAACTGCCCAATGCAAGGGTTCTTTCTAGCGCAGACTGCTTCTTACATGCCGAAACGAAATGTTCGAACGCGGTGTCGGGATCCTTCTGTCGAAGTGCAATTCTGCCAAGCAAGTCTTCGATGTCGGATTGCTCCAAACCCGAATCTATATCACCCGTCGTCTCAACCTTTCTCGCTTTGTTCAACAACCGTTGGGCTAGCAACAACTCATCCTGACCTAGCCTTGCCTTCGCCAGACCAAGTAAGCACGCAAGTCTTTCACGTTTGTATGCCGAACCATTTTGGGGATAGTCGATCAGGCAAACGTTCAGAATGTCCGCTGCCTCCTGAAAGTCCCCCGTCGAGATAAGGCTGTATGCCAAATAGAGCCTATTCTGATTCAGTTCCCGAACTGCCCCGATCTTCTCCAAATGTTTTACAGCAGCTCGAAAGTGAACTTGAGCTTCGCGATGTTGGCCGTTGGCGTTCAGCAATTCGGCCAAAGAACTGCGGCTACCGAACGTAGCGTAGTGGTCACTACCATAGATTTTTTCACGAATTGCAATGAGCTTGCGAAATAGATTCTCGGCGGTTTCTAGGTCACCTTTCAAAAAGCAGATTCCTGCTTGAATCTCCAGCCCGAGGTCAATGTCTTCCAACCTGATGGTCGAGTTTTTGGCGAGCGCTTTCTCAACAACCGGGTTGAGAATCTTTTCGGCTTCAGCGATCTCTCCCAACTCAAAATGGCAAATCGCCAAGTACGTTTGGATATGAACCCAGTGCAAGGAATTAGGAGTCACACTGGCAGCAATTTCAGCAAATAGTGGCTTCGCTTTCGTGAACTGCGACTGATGAAGGTACAACCTGCCCAATTCCTGCACGCAGCGAATCTGAAGCGATGCCCCCACGTTGGCATTGGCTTTACCCTGCTCAACGATCCGGAGCAGTCGAGCCTCAGCATTCCCGAAGTTTCCTAAACGTCGCTCCACATCCGCGAGAAGTTTTTCGTTTTCAATGCGTACGGGCAGCGGAAGCGAAATCTTGGAGCCGTGGTCGATACACTGCTCCAACAGATCCGCCGCCTCCGCAAATTTCTCAAGCCGTATAGCTAGGCCGGCGAGACGACTCTTCCACGTTATGGTTGCTGGGTGCAGTTCAGAAAGAGTAATCTCGCATTGCTGCAGCTGGTTGCACAGGACCTCATAGGCGTCCTGCAACTTTCGACTTTGGTAGTACGCCGTTGCCATCTGCATACATGGCCAAAGACATTCAGGATGGTCTGTTCCAAAGTGCTGCTCAGCAAATTCCTTCTTCTTCTGCGCAAACTCCAGAAAGACCGAATAGTTAGTCCCATGCTTAGCCATGTTGCGCACCAAGTCATCGAAGCGTTCCCGGTCCATCTCGGACATTGATGCCAAGACGCGCAGCTTCTTGGTCAACCAGCGCGCGTCAATCGCCTCGTGATAACTCTCGCCATGGGCCGCCGCCAATTTCTCCGACAACTCTTGCGCACACCTGGCGGCCTGTTGGAAGTCATCCACTGATTCCAGCTGTTCGATTTCCGCGCGAAGGTTTTGTATCTGTTTTCCAGTCGGTGCGTTTGGCTTTTCACCATGCGCGTTGGTCGCCAGGTATGCAACAAACAGTCCCACTGCAAGAAGTTGGCGATGCATGGCCCAAAGATCTCCCAATGGCATTTGGCTCCCCCGTGACTGCTGCCATTCTAGGTGATGTAGAACACCACAACCGAGCTCACCCCCCGACAAATCTGTTCCTTGGGGCTCTATGGAAGAGGTTGGAACAAGATCCTCTTCAACGGCGAGTGCAGTACCTCGCGAGGACGTTCGGCGCGCCCAGCAGGCGTCGAGTTTTCACAAACGTCGGGCAGATCGTTGCAAATACGGGCAGCGAAGAATTCGCTGAGCACACCTGTTCAGCGGTTGCGGAATCACTCCGAGACGTCTGATGCCGAATGGCACCTAGCGCAAACTACAACGCTCCTGCACCATCATCAAGATTTCGACGCTAACGTGTCTGCTTCGCATTCTGGCTGCCGTTCCGTTTGCTCACCCGTTTGTCCGAGAACTCGCGATTGCGACTCTCCAAGACTAGATGCTGGCGTTCCACGAACCTCAGACCACGTCAGACAACCGGACTTCTAGCTGGGTCGAACAGGAGCGAAACACGATGCTCTTCGAGTCGGTCGTAGAGTGCGTTCAGCCCCATTTGCAATGCGTAGTCTTTTTCTTCGGTGAACACAGGCAGGACCGTCATGAAACGTATCTCTCCATTGCTCTCGATCACCGGTTGGAGACGGGCGGGCTGAATCAAAAAGCACGTCATTTCGGTGTTTTGACCAAGTGCCTCGTCTGGATCAGTTGGGCTGATGATGGTCCCCTTCGAACTCAACGATTGACGATTAGCGTGCAGTTCGACGGCTAGACGCCGCAACCAAAGAAACGGCCAGTTCCACACGTCGGACTGCCCGTCCGATGGATGTGGCCAAGCTTCCGGAAGGCTCATCATCAGTTCCGCCAATTCAACTGAGTCGTCATCGTCAGTCTGGAGTGGGACATCACTCATACCTGTCGTAAAGAGTGTCATGAACTGCTTGGCCTCAGTAGGGCGGATGACGTTAAGAGCCACACTCGGATTCGACGGCAGGAGGCCTTGCAAGCTGAGTTCCTCAACTTTCCCAAAGCGATCACTCATCGCCGCAATCAGCCCCTGATGCGGACACTCAACCGGCGAGTCTTGAACTGGCATTTTGCAACCAGCCGCCTCCAGGATGGACACGATCTCCGGCGTGCCATGTGTCCGAGCATGCGACAACACGTTTCGATGCGTTCCATCTTCGCCAACATAGACTACGTGTGGATCCACTCCCTTTTCCAGCAACCAACGCACTGCATCGGGATGCTTGTTGTAGATGGCTCCAGAGAAGGGGTTAGTTCCAGGTGCGTATTTTTCCTCCACGGTTGCACCGAGTTCGACAAGCCGATCCATGACCCGAACATCCCCGTAC
>CAYQMZ010000290.1:2005-8601 GCA_964418725.1 uncultured Pirellulaceae bacterium | reverse complement strand
AGAGTGCATTTGAAGTCGTGTCGAGTTGTTCGATGCGTCTTGTGTTCTCCTAGAACACTATTGAGACAACTGCCAAAAAGGAAAACACGTTTCTTGCGGTCGGCTCATTCATTTTTTCTATAGGCGGCCGGCGGGAACAGTGCTGGGCGCCCAAGAGGCACCCGACCACGCCCGCACCCCAGTCGTCGGCACCAGTCGTTGATGATCGATCGCTACCTCCGACTGTCGAACAATTCCCGTCGTCGGTAAACGCGGTGCAGGGTAAGGATTGGGCGCCGGGCTGATGCGAGCCGATCGTCGATGTGCCGGAAGTTGCCGAGCGCGTGGCGGACTGGCACTTAACCGCAGGGCCTCAGACGTACTTCGCCTCTGTAGCACCGGTCGCACGACTTGCTGGTAAAAAGGAAACCACGGACTGACGTCCTTTCGCTTCAGGTGCAGATAGGGACTAAGCGTAGAACGCATCCCAACTTGCCTTGAATCTACCTTGGGTCGAACAAGCTTGTGATAGACAGGAAAACTGTCGTTCAACAAAAACTCGTTACGCGTCAGATGGAGATAGGGACTCAGATTCGACGTGATGGGCACATTGTGCCCCACTGCAAATACGCTCGATGAGGTCGTCGCAAACAATGCGACAACCAAGGCAGTTCTGCGTAACACAAGAAGTCTCCTTTGCTAACACGTACGTCTTGGCGACATCGCATTCGCTCCAGGAAACTATTGGCACGTTCAAACGTTGGGAAAATGTGATTAATGCCGGTCGGCGCATTTGTTTTTTCTATGTTCGAATTTCAGCGCGCCACGCGTTGGGACAATTTTATCCGTTGCAGCCTCGCCTTCGCAGCATAGAAAATTTCTATGCATTCTTTCGAAAAGTGCACGTTGGATTTGGCAACCGGCTCCATACCATCTCTGTGTGGAACTCAATCGAAAGCTGCACGCATGAAGCCCGAAAAAACTAGGATCTCGAACGACCGCGAAGCATGGCTAGCATGGGGACCGTACCTCAGTGAACGCCAGTGGGGAACGGTTCGCGAAGACTACAGCCACAATGGTGACGCTTGGTCGCATTTCACGCACGACGACGCTCGGCGGCGAGCTTATCGATGGGGCGAAGACGGCATCGGTGGGTTTAGCGATTCGCAACAACAGCTTTGTCTTGCGGTGGCGATGTGGAACGGCAATGACCCAATCCTCAAAGAGCGGCTGTTTGGGCTTACCAACGCCCAAGGCAACCACGGCGAAGACGTTAAGGAGCTCTATTACTACTTGGATGCGACGCCCAGTCATTCGTACCTGAAAATGCTGTACAAGTATCCGCATGCGGAGTTTCCGTACGAGCGACTCGTGACCGAAAATGGGCGGCGAAACAAGCTAGAACCGGAATTCGAGCTGATCGATACGGGCCTGTTCGATGAGGACCGCTACTTCGACGTCTTTGTCGAGTACGCCAGATCGTCTCCTGACGACGTTTTGATGCGCGTGACTGCCATCAATCGCGGCCCCGATCCAGCGCGAATCGTATTGCTGCCGCAAATCTGGTTTCGCAACACTTGGTCCTGGATACCCAATTCCGCCAAACCAAGTCTCAGCCTTGCGGATTCAGGTAAAACCAATCCCAAACTATTATTGCAACATCCGAAGTTCGACGGCTTTGAAGCGTATTTCGACGAACCTGATCAACTTCTGTTTTGTAACAACGAAACGCGACATCGAAACCAGTCTAGCTACGGAGCATTCAAAGACGCGTTCCACGAGTACATCGTGCATCACAAAGAAGACGCGCTGAATTCCAACAACTCCGGCTCGAAAGCCGCTGGCTTGTGGGATTTCGAGCTGAAGTCGGGTGAAGAGCGCAGTGTCCGCTTGCGTTTAAGCGGACCAAATGATCGAACCGCTAACCAAACGCCGTTTACTGACTTCGATCACGTCTTCGATCAGCGTACTGTGGAGGCAGACGAGTTCTACAGCGAAGTCGCCAACGATTTGCAATCGGACGACCAGCGACGCGTGCAGCGACAAGCACTCGCCGGCATGATCTGGACGAAACAGTACTACGAATACGATATCGCTCAGTGGCTTCGTGGTGATGCCGCCTATCCGCCACCGCCAGACTCGCGAAAGCACGGTCGCAACGCGGATTGGGACCACCTTCACAACCACGACATCATTTCAATGCCCGACAAGTGGGAGTACCCGTGGTACGCCGCCTGGGATTCGGCCTTTCATTGCTTGCCGTTCGCGATGATCGACACCGAGTTTGCGAAAGAGCAACTCCTGTTGTTCACGAAGGAACGCTACATGCATCCGAACGGACAACTTCCCGCATACGAATGGAAATTCGAAGACGTCAATCCACCAGTGCATGCATGGGCAACGTGGCGTGTATTCGAAATTGATCGCGATCAACGTGGTGGCGTCGGTGACTTGGCGTTCTTAGAACGCGTCTTCCACAAAATGATGCTGTACTTCACGTGGTGGGTTAATCGCAAAGACACCGAAGGCCACAACATCTTCCAAGGCGGCTTTCTTGGCCTCGACAACATCGGTGTGTTCGATCGCAGCAGCCCGCTGCCCAATGGTGGCTACATTAATCAGGCGGACGGCACTAGCTGGATGGCGATGTTCAGCTTGAACATGATGCGGATGGCACTGGAACTGGCGATGCACAACCCGGTCTATCAAGATATCGCGATCAAGTTCTTCGAGCACTTTCTGCACATCGCCAAAGCTATGACGAATATCGCCTCGGAAGGCATTGGGCTGTGGGACGAAGAAACTGAATTCTATTACGACGTGTTGTGCTTGCCCGATGGACAGCATGTTCCTCTGCGAGTCCGCTCGCTAGTTGGATTGGCTCCACTCTTTGCAGTGGAAACGATCGAACCAGAGACGCTCGAAAAATTGCCACTGTTTCGCAAGCGATTGGATTGGCTGCTTACCAACCGTCCCGACCTGGCGAAGCTCGTATCGCGGTGGCACGAAGAGGGGCGTGGCGACCGACATTTGTTGTCACTCTTGCGTGGCCACCGTATGAAGTGCCTGTTGCGACGAATGCTGGATCCGAATGAGTTTCTCTCTGAATTCGGAATTCGCGGGCTCTCCAAGCACCACGAAGCCAACCCATTCGAGTTCCACTGCTCAGGACAAAAACTCACGGTCGGTTATCAACCGGCGGAATCCGACACGCACATGTTTGGTGGCAACTCCAACTGGCGCGGACCGATTTGGTTTCCGGTGAATTACTTGCTGATCGAGTCCATGCACAAGTTTCATCATTACTACGGCGACGATTTCAAGATCGAGTATCCCACCGGTTCCGGAAAGTACGTGACGATCGAACAAGCCGCCAATGCACTATCACAACGTCTAACGCGCATTTTCCTACGCGGCGAAGATGAACGCCGAGCAGTCTTTGGGCCGAACGCCCACTTCCAGCAAAACGAGCACTTCCGCGATCACATTCCGTTCTACGAATATTTCCATGGAGACAACGGACGCGGTGTCGGCGCGTCTCATCAAACCGGCTGGACGGGTTTGATTGCGAATCTCCTTAGACCGCGAGCTGACTCGGCAGCCGTTTCACCGGCGTGTCCTAAGTACGTCGCTGAGTATGCGAACTCGTAACAGCCAAGTCTCATTCCGAAGTGGAACTAAAATGCAAGCCTTAGCCGTCTATCCAAAACGGAAGTCGATTGAAATCATCGATGCTCCCCAACCTCAACTCACCGGCGGAACTCAGTTAGACCTGAAAGTGCTCGATGTAGGCATTTGCGGTACCGACCGCGAAATAGCCGAAGGCCATTACGGTACTCCGCCGGAGGGCGACGACCACCTAATTCTGGGGCACGAGGCGCTTTGCGAGGTCGCCGCTATCGGTGACCATGTCGGGCACATCAAAGTCGGTGACCTAGTAGTTCCCTCTGTTCGTCGTCCTTGCATGAAGCCCGATTGTTCGGCTTGCCAGAGCGGTCGCCAAGATTTTTGCTACACCGGAAGCTTCACCGAACGAGGCATCAAGAACCTGCACGGTTTCATGGCCGGCCGCATTATCGAAGAAGCTCGGTACGTCACCAAAGTTCCCGCTTCGCTCCGCGATGTTGCGGTCCTTATCGAACCGCTAACGGTGGCAGAAAAGGCACTCGCACAAGTCTGGCAGGTTCAGCAACGGTTGCCCTGGGCTTGCTCGATCGATCCGAACAACAAAGACGCGCAAGGATGCACAGCACTCGTGCTCGGCGCGGGCCCCGTCGGCTTGCTGGGTGCAATGGCGCTCGCCGACTCTGGCTTCAAGACTTTCGTCTATTCGCGCGAGCCCAGCGGTGGCCAACGCAGCCAAGTCGTCGAATCGGTTGGGGCTCGCTACCTGTCCGCAGAAGACGTCGCTATCGAGGATCTTGCCGAGTTGTCGAAGGGTATCGACCTGGTTTACGAGGCCACGGGAGCATCCGCCCTCGCTTTTCGCGTACTCAAGGAACTGGGTACCAATGGCGTGTTCGTGTTCACTGGTGTTCCGGGGAGGAAACACCCTGTCGAGGTTGAGACCGGTACGATCATGCGGAACCTTGTTCTGAAAAATCAGGTTCTGTTCGGTACGGTGAATGCCGACGCGAATGCATTCCAGTCCGCGGTTGAGCGATTAGAACGATGCCTGCACCAATGGCCAGCAGCTGTTCGTTCGCTGGTTTCAAACCGATGGCGAATAGATGAAGCGGCGGAAATCCTCACGGAGTACGTTCCGGGGATCAAGCACGTAGTTCAAATGAGCAAGAGGGACTAGCCGGTGATTTCAAGTTTCGAATTCGTGACCAAAGTTCCGATGCAAAATGGGTTCGTTTAGTACGCACATCGAAGCATGCAATCCGGGAGTTCACCAATTAAAGAATCATCTCAACGCATCGTCTGGCCGGATTGGGTTGCCGAAGAGGGCTCGCCTTTTCCGCTCGGTGTTTCGCTGCTCAACGATGGCGAAGCATTCAACTTTGCGCTCTATTCGAAACACGCCAAGAGCGTGGAGCTACTTCTATACCAAGCCCCGGAATTCGCGATTCCCGCCGCGGTGATCAACTTGCATCACCTAAAGAACAAGTCCGGTCCCATCTGGCATTGTCGTGTGTCAGCGTCCGAAGCCAACGGCGCAACACATTACGCTTATCGGGTTCACGGGCCATTGGATAACAGAAGCAGTGGGTGGAACGGCTTTGACCGAGAGAAAATCCTGCTGGATCCCTACGCTCGTTCGGTCTTCATTCCACCAGATTTCAGTCGCGAGGATGCAAGACAGCCGGGTGCCAACGATGGCAAAGCTTTTCTCGGCGTCATCGAGCCGGTGCACACACCGTTCGATTGGGGTGACGATGCACGTAGACGTCACGGCAGCGATTTAATCATCTACGAGATGCACGTAAAAGGTTTCACGAAGCATCCGAGTTCGGGCGTCGAGGCTTGCAACCGAGGGACTTTCGACGGCGTTGTCGAAAAGATTCCATACTTGCTCGATCTTGGCATTACGGCAGTCGAGTTCATGCCGGTCTTCCAATTCGATCCGCAGGAAGGCAACTACTGGGGTTACATGCCGCTAAGCTTCTTTTCGCCGCACGCGGACTTTTCGACTGAGCATACGCAATGCCACCGCGACGAATTTCGCCGCATGGTCAAGGCTCTTCACGCGGTCGGAATCGAGGTTTTCATCGACGTAGTCTACAACCATACGGGTGAAGGCAACCGATATGGTCCGAACTATTCATTCCGCGGGATCGACAACGAAACGTATTACCTGACGTCGCAAGAATCGGAGCGGCCATACCTCGATTTCAGTGGCTGCGGCAACACATTGAACACGGAAAACCGTGCTGTGCGTCAGTTGATCGTCGATAGCCTGCGCTACTGGGATCGCGAGATGCACGTCGATGGATTCCGCTTCGACCTTGCTTCCGTCTTTGCACGTCGCTCTGATGGGTCGCTGGATCTTGAAGAGCCACCAATCTTCGGCCAGATCACTGCAGACCCGGAACTTAGCAGCGTCCGCCTTATTGCCGAACCTTGGGACGCTTCCGACGGATTCTTGCTGGGGCAAAAGTTCCCGGGCCAGATGTGGATGCAGTGGAACTCCAAGTATCGCGAAACACTGCAGCGTTTCGTCCGAGGTGACGGAGGCCTTGTCGGGCAGTTAATGTCGAGGCTTTACGGCAGCAGCGACCTGTTTCCAGATGACGCGTACAACGCCTGCCGTCCCAATCAAAGCGTCAACTATATCGTGTCGCACGACGGTTTTTCGATGTACGACCTCGTCTCGTACAACCGAAAGTACAATCTCGCCAATGGGCACGACAATACAGACGGCACCAAAGACTCCAGTTGGAATTGTGGCTGGGAAGGTGATGTGGACCTACCACCCGATGTCCTTCGTCTTCGAAAACAGCAGGTCAAGAACTTCTTCACACTCCTGATGGTTTCCGCGGGTACGCCCATGTTTCGTATGGGTGACGAGTTTTTGCAAACACAAGGCGGCAATAACAACCCCTACAACCAAGACAACGAAACGTCGTGGCTCACCTGGCAACGCAAGGAGGAGCACGCTGACATTCATCGTT
>CAYQMZ010000290.1:0-1995 GCA_964418725.1 uncultured Pirellulaceae bacterium | reverse complement strand
ACTCACCACTCGCTGGGTCGTTCGCGATTCTGGCGGGAGGATGTCGTTTGGCATGGTGTTGATCGAGCTCCAGACTTGTCACCTGAATCGCGTTCACTCGCTTTCTATCTGAGTGGAGAAAGTCAGAACGACAACGACATCTACGTGTTCATCAACAGCTATTGGGAAGATTTACGTTTCGGCATTTTTCAGGGGCAGCCGGGTGAGTGGCGACAAATCGTCAATACGGCTGCTGAGTCACCACACGACATCAATGATGACGGCCCCGTCGTGAATTCGCGTTTTATCGACGTTGCCGCGAGGTCAGTGATCGTCCTAATCTGATGATCAGGCTTCTCAGTCGTTCATAGTCTTACCGACACACTTCAAATTGCGTGAATGAGGTTGTGCACATAAGTCACGAAGTCGCCAACCAACCCACGAAGCACGCGAACAGAACCGAAAGCAATAGATGCACTTTCTGTTGAAAGTACTGATACTCCATAGTGCCAGCCAGTCTCGGCAGCTCGGCTGATGGAATCGGCGATGCTCCGCCGGCCTTCATGGATGCAAACGGAGCGATGGCGATTGCGTTGATCCAAGCTTCGACGACGGTGTCGGTGAACACGTATAAGACCAGGTACAAAACTCCGCTGACCGCTGCGGCAGCGAGAGCACGGCGCATGAGGCCGCTCGTCGAGAATGCTGCGGTCGCAGCCCAAGAAAGCAGCCCCAAAGCGCACGCCAGCATCACCAAAACGGAATGCGGCGAACGCATGCGAAGCGTCGCGGCCATCACACTGAGAATCGTGATGAAAACGAGGAGTTTGCGAAGTGAGTATTTCATCGAGAGTTCATGAAAACTGCTGGCACGTCACTACCCGACGAATCCGCGGCATCCCAGCTCAGCGGTGTTGCACATCGCCATCGTTCGTCGGTTGCAATGCGGAAGCGAACTTCCTTGCAGCTTGACTGAATCTAGTTCTGCAGATCCACCAGCGTAAGTGCCAGGAACAGAGCAACAAAGACCAACGACGAAAAAAACACGATCACGTTGAACGGACGATCGTGTCGCAGATGCATGAAGTAGACCGCGACAAGGGTTGCTTTGACGCTTGCGATTCCAAGCGAAACCCATACCTCCCATGCTCCGAACGAGATCTCCGCCGCTGCGACGGTTAACAACGTGAGCCCAACCAACGCCGCAAAGACGCTGATTAACGTCCGTGGTGACATCACGTGTGCGAGATGAGCATCCGCGTGGTTTTGATCTGCAGTAACTGCGGCGTCGGACATCGCGTTCACCTAATCAAGTACAAGAGAGGAAACAGATAAATCCAGACTAAGTCCACAAGGTGCCAGTAGAGCCCAACGAAATCCACAGGCCCAAAGTTGTGGCGGTTGAAGTCCAGACGAATTGCCCGCCACAAAAGCCAAGCGATAACTCCCATGCCACAAAGGATGTGGATGGCGTGGACTCCCGTCATCACGTAATAGATGCTAAAGAAAACACCCGTGATTCGTTTCGCCTCGGTGTCGATTTCCGATGTGGCCTCTACCTTGCCGTCTTCGTCCAGGCTACCGCTACCCTGACTACCGTGTCCGTCGTCAATCACGCCATCACGACGCACCCCATGACCGTCGTGAGTCGCTAGTTCATGACCATCCGGTTCAACGGCGCCGTGGGAATAGTGTTCGACAACTTGCCCGATTCCGACGCCACCAAAGAAGGCTAAGGCACTCGCGACGATCCAAACAGAAAAGGAAAAAGCAACCTGTCTCTTTAGCAAAAACACAACGCCACAAAGCACTGCTGACGAAACCAGCACACCAATCGCCGGAGCCGAAAGCACAAACAACGCCTGATTCGTATGGCTGCTAATTTGTTCGACGGTAGGCTCGGCGGCAAGCGTCGCCTCGTAGGCTTTCGCCCAAAGCAATCCCTTGCCCCATTTGTGACTGTACTCAACCGCCTTCACACCCAAGAACAAACTGGCGCAAGACAAAGTGATACCT
>CAYQMZ010000289.1:0-8644 GCA_964418725.1 uncultured Pirellulaceae bacterium | reverse complement strand
GCGTACATCAAAGAAATGAAAGTACGTGGCCCAATCCAGTCGAACTGGCCACCGACGTCGTTTCAAAAAGTCTTCCCAGGGCTTCAACTCAAGGTCCCAGATCGCTCAACAGTTACCAACGCAGCAGGTTATCGCTCCAACCTTCAACGAATTGGCGGCAGCTTGTCAGTCAGCAGTTCTCAGGATGGGATGGAAAGAGAACGAATGCTGGACGGATCGAACAAGACGTACTGGCACACTCGATTCACGCCCACACTGGCCAAGCCACCGCACTTTGTCATCTTGCACAATCCAAGACGCACGTCGATCGAAGGCCTGTCCTATGCGGCTTGGTCCGGTGGCAACGGCAATGGACAGGTGACGAAGTACTCAGTTGCCTTGTCGGACGACGGACACGAATGGAGCGACCCAATCACACAAGGCGTATTGGAAACAAGATTAGCCAATGAGCAGCCCATCCACTTCCCTCGCAGTACCAATGAACGATTCATTCGTTTCTGGGTAGAGGACGCTCATTCCGTCGATGAACGCTTCGTGGCATCGATTGGGAAACTGGACGTGATTGTTCCTCGACAACCAAAAGTCTCCAGAACACGCGTCGCTGTGCAATCGACTTCGCAAGCTGATTTAGAAACGGTCGTTCGCCGCTTCGCAAACGCAGCGTTCACAACGGAAATCAGCGACTCTGATTTGGTCCCATACATTGCGATTGGGCAGAACCACTTGCAAAAACATGGCGACTTTGTTCAAGCTGCGAAGCTCAGTTTCAAATCGATTCTCTGCTCACCACGTTTTATGATGACTCCAGGTGTGCATGCGAATCCATCCTATGCAAGGGCAGCAGACCTAGCCAGAATTCTCTGGCGCAGCGTCCCGGACGAGGAGTTGTTGGAAGTCGCGAAATCGGACGCACTATCAGGTGAACGACTGCGGGAACAGATTGCTCGGATGTTGCAGTCCCCCAAAAGCCTGCGGATGATCCACTCCCTGAGTCGACAATGGCTAAACCTCAAATCTTGGGACAAGGTATCGCCGTCACTGAAGCTCTACCCCAAGTACGACGACCTGCTGCATTACTATTTACCGATCGAAGTTGACGAATATCTAGCCTACTTAGTCCGAGCGAATCAGCCGGTCGAGC
The DNA here is from genome assembly GCA_964418725.1 of uncultured Pirellulaceae bacterium. Taxonomy (GTDB): domain Bacteria; phylum Planctomycetota; class Planctomycetia; order Pirellulales; family Pirellulaceae; genus CAYNJG01. Next base: position 7,503 of record CAYQMZ010000289.1, on the reverse strand, counting down.
ATTTGATTGATTCTGACTATTCGTTCTTAAATCAGCGACTTGCTCAGCACTACGGCATTGATGGAGTCATTGGTCAGCAGATTAAAAGGGTTACGTTCGCTCCAGACGTGCCTCGTGGCGGTTTGCTGACAATGGGTGCGGTCATGAAAGTGACCACGGACGGATTCGATACATCACCGATTTTGCGAGGTGCATGGATATCTAAAAACATCGTCGGCACTCCACTTTCGCCGCCGCCCGAAAGCGTTAGAGCGATAGAACCAAACCACGACGACGTGGCCACTTCCCTGCGAGATCAAATCGAACAACACAAGCATCAACCTGCCTGCAACGCATGCCACACACGTATCGATCCTTACGGATTTGCGCTGGAGAGCTTTGATGCCACTGGCCAATGGCGTGAAAAGTACCGTGTCAGCGAACCGCACAATGGCACGTTCCAGTATCGTCAGCGGGGCTACTATCGACTAGCTGCGAACGTTGACGCGACAGGCGAAATCGACGAACAGGAATTCAAGGACATCTTTGAATTCAAGCGATTGCTGCGGTCCGATCACGGAAACGTGGCGTACAACTTTGCGAAGGTGTTGTTCGAATACGCCAATGGTTACAAACCGAGCCTGCAACAGCGGCTCATTTTGCTAGAGTTTCTCAACGAACGTCCAAGCACGACACGCGTCGGCGACCTATTAACGGACATCGTTGTACATTCTCTCGTGGGAGGAAAGCTTTGAATTGGCCTAACCGACGAGACTTCTTGAAGTCCGGAATAACGTTACCGATGGCCCTTCACTGGCTGCAGCAACGCGCAGCCGCCAAGCCAACAGTTGCAACACCGCCTAAGCGAATCATCTTCATCTGCAATTCCTTGGGGTTCTATGAGCCGAACTTCTTCCCAAAGACACCTGGCGACTTGGCCACGTCTGAGTACCTCGGTTCAATCGCGGCTCGCGACAAGCTGACCGTAATCCAGAACCTGCACCATCCCGGAATGGAAACCAGTAATCATGACTCAGAGAAGTCATTCCTAACGGGCGTTGCCAAACCCGAAGCCCCCAACTTCGTCAACACGATCTCCGTTGATCAACTCCTGGCACAGCACATGGGAGAAACACGTTTCAACTCCCTTCCGCTGAGCATCTACGACCGTGGTTGGGGCTGTTCGTGGAATCGTCGTGGCGTCGCCATTCCGCCACTGCACGACGAACAGGTCATATTCAACAAACTATTTGGTCATGAAGACCTAGCCGAAAAGAAACAACAAATTCGCAATGACAAACACGTGGTTGAATGCCTACGGCGCGACTTGCAGCACCTCACGCAGAACGGTGGCGACACGGGGAAGATCGAATCTTACAAACAGGTCATTGGCGAGTTAGACCAACAACTGCAGCACGAGGAGTTCTGGCTGTCCACGCCCAAGCCCAACATTGCCAACACACTGAACGAAGACCACGAATTTGCTTTTTCAACAAAGATTCAAAATCTGTTGGAACTAGCCAAACTCGCATTCCAAACAGACTCAACGCGCGTCATCTCATTCTCGATGGACTGGGTCTACGGTGCCATTAAAGTACCTGGTGCCACCGGGGGCTGGCACACGTTATCGCACCATGGCGGCAAGCCCGATCTATTGAAGAAGCTCTGCCGAGTGGAAATCGACATCATCAAACACATCAGTCAGTTTCTATCCGATCTTGATCAGATTCAGGAAGGAGACGGCACTTTGCTCGATCATACGACTGTCGTGATTGGCAGCAATTTTGGTGATTCGTCGAACCACACTTGCAACAACTTGCCGATCCTAGTCGCAGGCGGCGGATACAAACACCGGCAACATCTCGCGCTCGATCAACCGACACCGCTGTGCAATCTTTGGCTGGAATTGCTTCACGCACACAACGTCGACGTTGGCGACTTCGGCAGCAGCCAACGCGACATGCACCTTCTTGGCGTGTAGAGCCACGTAGCAGTTCAGATGCAACAGCCAGCGACGTGGGGCATAAGTTGCTAGTACTGCCCTTCTCGTCTCCGCTCACGCCTTCGGATTCAGATAAACTGTGAGCTGTTGCCCGCCACACTCTAGGTGCTTCCCTCATGAGACGGATACAATTCTTCGCTTTCACACTCTCGCTGATATTCCTCGGCCCGCTTTTGGCATCGGCACAGCAACTGCCAACAACCTGGCAGGATGGCTCGTTCGCAGCTCGTATGAAGGCGATCTACGAGGAAAACGCATACCGGGCCGAGCCATTTCGCGCCGAGTGGGGCCCAGACGGATCTTGGTACTCCATGCCAGTCCAGGCATCCGACTCGACACGAGTCCGTTTCGACTCGAGCACAGGCGAGCGACTCGAACAGCTAGAGAAAAAAGCAAATGACGAGGCGTCACTAGACTCTGATCGACTTGTTTCCCCCGACGGCAAACTTCGCCTCAAAATTCGCGACAGCAACCTCATCCTAATCAATCAAGAAACCGACGAAGAACGCAAACTAACCGATCATGACTCTGATGAGGACCTGCGAATTCGCAGCGTTTCATGGAGCGTCGATGGTCAATACATCGCCTACGTTCAGGCTGACGACAGGAATGTCCGAAAGCGGACCATGCTGGTCCCCAGTGATCCGTCCTACCCTGGCACGGTGGAACGTCGCTTTGCACGAGTCGGCGAATCGATCACGAAGCTTCGGGTAGGAATCCTTGATGTAACGAACAACATGACTACATGGGTTCCGATCGAAACGCCTGGAGAGGGCTTTTACCTGGGCCAGATCGAATGGAAGAGAAAATCGAACAAGCTGCTCATTGAGTGGCTCAGTCGATTTCGAAACAAGCGAGTTTTCTACCTTGCTTCACCAGCAGGCAAATTACGTCGAATCTTTAAAGAGCAGAGAGAAGCTTGGGTCGTCTCCAGCCAAGGCAAGAATTCGGGATTGGTCTGGCTCCAAGACGAACAAGATTTCGTCGTGATTAGCGAAAAAGACGGATGGCGACATGCCTACAAGTATTCGAAGGACGGCGAGCAAATAGCCCTGCTGACGCCGGGGGACTTTGACGTTATCGAGCGCGCCGTCATCGACGAAGAACGTGGCTGGTATTACTTCTACGCTTCACCAAAGAATGCAACAGAGCAGTATCTGTACAGAGTCGCCCTCGATGGAACGGGAAAGCGGGAGAGAGTCAGCCCTCAAAATCAACCTGGCTGGCACACGTACGATTTCTCGCCGGGTGGTCGTTTCGCTTTTCACACGTACTCGACATTCGACGACCCACCGATTGTGGAGCTCGTTGAACTGGAAGGGCATCGCACCGTCAAGCGACTTGAAGAGAACGAAGAGCTAAAACAACTCGCGTCATCTGTCATCAAGGTTCCATCCGAGTTCATTCAACTCAAAACAGCGGACAAGATCACCATGGACGCATGGATGATCAAACCAAGCGATTTTGATCCGACAAAGAAGTACCCGCTGTTCATCTATGAATATGGCGAACCGCACCTGCAAACCGTACTGAATCGCTGGGGAGCCGCCCAAAGCCACTACCTTCGTGCCATCGCTGACCTCGGATATGTGGTCGTCTCGATCGACAATCGAGGCACTCCCGCACCGAAAGGCGCGGCCTGGCGTCGATCCATCTTCCGCAGCCTCGGCCCGCTTTCCACAGACGACCAAGCGGCCGCTTTAACAGAACTCGGCCGAACCCGTTCTTTCGTCGACCTGTCCCGAGTCGGTATTTGGGGCTGGAGCGGCGGCGGATCCAATACGCTCAACGCGATGTTCCGTCACCCCGACAAATACCATGTCGGAATCGCTGTCGTCCCCAAGCCACAACCGCACCTTTACAACGCATGGTTTCAAGAGATCTACATGCAAGATCGTAAGGTGAATGCGGAAGGCTATGAGCGGTCGGCCCCGATCAACTTTGCAGAAGGACTAGCCGGCAAGCTGCTAATGGTGACCGGATCGGGCGAAACGAATACACATATCCAAATCATCGAGGGGCTCGTGGATCGTCTGATTGAATTGGGCAAGCCATTTGATTACATGGTTTACCCGAATCGCAATCACGGCCTGCGAGAGGGTCCTGGGACATCAGTACACGTCCGCATGCTGATTGCACGGTATCTGCTCGAAAACCTCCCGAGTGGTCCGATGACAACCTCCAACTAAGGCGCACAGACGCTCGTATTTGTTACGCATCGACAATAGCCGTACCTCGGTTCTACCGACTCGCTCTGACCGCTTCCCCAAACACAAACACCTCATGAGGAACCTATGCCTCGACTATCGCTCGTTTCGGTATTGTTTCTGATCACCTTCTCGCTCGGGACCGTCCATGCGCAGAGAGGGGACAAGATGCCTCGGGAGGATGTGGTTGAGATCCCCGCGATCAGCGGAGGCCTTTGCGTCAGTAATCTATTTCAATCCAACATGGTGTTGCAGCGTGACAAGCCCGTCGCAATTTGGGGTTGGGCCGCCCCGGGCGAACAGGTGACCGTCACCCTTCAAGAGTTCAGCGGGAAAGCTACCGCAGATGCAGATCGGTTTTGGAAGGTACAACTGCCGGCGATGCCCGCGAACTCGGAGCCGCAGACCTTAACCATTCAAGGAAGCGACGAGAGGCTAACGTTACAGAATGTTTTAGTTGGCGATGTGTGGGTTCTAGGCGGGCAAAGCAACATGGAGTTCCCACTGGATCGCATCGAAAACGGTCAGCTGGAGATCGTTTCAGCAAACTACCAGAACATTCGAATCCTCACGGTTCCGGCACAAAATGGCCCTCAGAAGCGAGCCGGGTTCGCAAGACTGCACGAATGGAGCGGCTGGTTTGGACGCCACTATCGCAAAGGCGACTGGGACGTCTGCACGCCGGATATCGCACGCGAGCTATCAGCTATTGGCTTTGTCTTTGCTCGCCGAGTTCACATGGCAACGCAGGTGCCGATCGGGGTAATCGATGCCTCTCGTGGCGGAACAACGGTCGAGACATGGACTCCGCACGAGGCTCTTGAGAAAATCGATTCGCCGCTAGTCGCCACCTTGATGTCCGACTGGGACAAAAAGATCGCGGGCTGGAACGCTGAAGAGGACTTAGAGCGACGAGTCGCAAACTACCGCAATAAGGTGGAGCGATTCGCCAAGGAAGGCCGCAAACTGGGACCCAATGACACCGAGCCAACGGATCTCCGTCCCGGGCCCGCGATGGATCAAAATCGTCCCGGCAACTGCTACGCCAGCATGATAGGCCCGCTTGAAGGGCTCTCCGTTAAGGGGGCCATCTTCCATCAAGGCTACAACAACTGCTTTAACGGAACCTCCGGCGCGAAGATGTACCGGGAGGTTTTTCCGCAGATGATCGCCGCATGGCGTGCTGCCTTTGGTGACCCAAATATGCCGTTCGGTATTCTGTCACTGTGCACGGAAGGGCCAGTGCAAACGCTCGACAACTACTGCGAAATGATGGTTAACGTTGGACCCTACATCCGCGAAGCCCAGTACCTGACGTTTCTTGATCTCTATCAAGCCGGCGACAAGAACATTGGCTTCACCAGCACATACGACCTACGACGCCGCTGGTATCACCCGCAGCTCAAGATCCCTGCCGGCGAACGAATCGCGAGATGGGCGCTGGCGACTCAATACGGATTCGATGGTTCTCTAACTTGGAAACCACCGATCGTTTCGCGCGTGCAAGTCGAGAGCGACCGCCTAGTCCTAACGCTTGATGAGGCGGCCAGTGCTGTCGACAACGGCGGACCAATCCTGGGTTTTGCCATCGCAGGTGAGGACCGACGTTTTCATCCCGCCAGGGCCGAACACCTCGTCACTGGCAAAGACAATCGCGGCCGTCCTCAAAAAGACATGAAGAAGATTGTGCTGACCAGTCCAATGGTCCCTCAACCAGTCCACTACCGCTATGCGTGGGCTCGAAGTCCGTTGGGTAACTTACAAAAACACCGAATGTCAGACGTTCCGTTTGCTACGCAGCGCAGCGACACATGGCCTCTGGAACAAGTGCCCCTTGGCGTCCTCAAAGATACGCCCAAGGCAAAGCTCGATCGCCGCCAGCGGCGCGAAGTGATCGAAGCACTCCGTCAGCAAGACCGAGAACGAATCCTCCATGCGGCGAACCGACTACGAGATCGAAATCAGAATGGGAACTAGCAGAAAAAAGTTGAGGCAGTGTCCTTCTCAGATTCTTCACGAAACTCAGCGACATGAAACGTCCTTGGCGCAACATCGAAAAATGCGCTGAAAAACAAAGATCGAACAACGATGTTGCGGTCTACCGACGTTTACGACATCCCATTGGACAGGGTGTCAAACTGGCCCCTGATAAGGTGAAAGATAAACTAAGGGTCCAAGAGAAGAGGTTCTCCCCCTGGTATTCTCCCATTTACCATTGAACCTCATTCGAAAAGCCCTGAGAGTGATCAAAAGTCATTCTCAGGGCTTTCGATTTTTAGGTGGGCAGATATTCGGCGGATTGCTAGATTGCGGCTCTCACGTCGAAATCCCTGTCCGGTCAAGCTCTATTGAAGCCATGCGATTTTTGCGATCTATCGCATTTAGCGTCTGCATCATTCTTCTTGCTGTTACGCTGGTTTCTTGGGCTGGCACGCTGCACGGCAAGCTTGAGTTGTTCAACAACCTTACGCAATTCGAACTTTACTGCGTCGAATGCTGGAACGGTAAAGTCGAGTTCAGCCACGACAACAACTCCGGCAAGACTTTCAAACTCGGTCAGTGGACTTGCTGGTTTATTCCCAATGAGCGAATGTACGGCCGCTACGGTCAGCATTCCGCTGAATGGAACGCCACGTCATTCTCGCTAACGGTCTCGGATGATCGCCAAAGTTTTGCGGCACCTCACTGGTGCCTCATGTTACTTTTCGCGACGACGGCATTCCTGCTTAAGAGCAGCCCCAAGACGAAGTTCACCTTTGTCGACTTGCTGACCCTCACCACCGTCTGTGCCGTTATGGGCGCGATCATTGCGGCAATACGTCATCTCATTTGACGCCTCTATTGGTCGATCAAACATCGTCATCTTCTTCTCCGGCCAGTTCTGGGAGTGACCAACGCCAGCGAATCGCCGCCAATCGAAACGCAACCACTACCGCAATAGCGACACCAGCAGCGAAAGGAGCAGTCCTCGGTAGCATCCTTAGCAGAACGAATACCCAGGCTCCAACAAACGAACAGGTTGCAAAAAGCGGTGCCGACGAACGAAACAAGCTGGGCACTCGGTTGCAGATCACATCTCCAATGACTCCGCCAAACGTTCCAGTAACCGTACCGAGCAAACAAGCGATAAAGAGTGACGTTCCGCTTTCCAGAGCCGCACTCGTGCCCGCAACGGTGAAAAGCCCAAGCCCCAAAGCATCGGGAAATCGCAACGATTTCTCTGTCCACTCGGGAAGGCGGCGAACAAGAGACGTTCCTAGCGCGATCGCGAATACAATGCGTAGTGATCCTCTCGAATCCAGAATAAGGGATGTC
>CAYQMZ010000288.1:554-8665 GCA_964418725.1 uncultured Pirellulaceae bacterium | reverse complement strand
GTCCTTGGCTTGTTGTGTTTGATTTGGAAGGTGCCGACGTCGACGTCGACGGCGATGGGGACTTCTACCCTATCACCGATGAAGACGACAACGTGATTTCAGATATCGCCCCGCGAGCTGCTGTCACACGCATTCCTCCGCACCTAGCGGGCGACCTCTTGGAAGGGAAGCCTAGTCTCGATGCAATCTTCGAACGCCCCGCGAACGAAGTTCAAACCTATCGCGTCTTCGAAGGAGCGACGGGCGATTACGCGCTATCGTATGACGAGAAGTCCACAGGGCTCTTAGATGAAGACTCTACTGCACAGGAAATTCAGGACGAACTAAATGGCATAGCAGGGCTGGAAGCCTTCGAATTCGAGGTAACTGGCGCAGGAAATCGCGACAGTCCGTTTCGTATCGAGATCGTGAAAGGCATACCGAATGCCCGCGGCGCGTATTCGGCATTTTCGACAAACCAATCACCGATGGTCTCAACGCCAATGGATTCGGCGGATGCGGCTGCTGCAATCAAACCATCGATCGACGTTGGTAGCCCCGACGACTATCAACGCGTTTACTACAACTTCTCGGCGGAGAACGTCGAGATTCGTGGCGGGGCAGGAAGCGACAACTTCATTTCCGACGACAGCATGGCTGCCATGTATGTCTATGGGGATAGCGGGAACGACAACTTCCTGATCGGTCGCGTCCTGAAGACGAAACGTGCGACGGTCGACGGTGTTGAGATTGATGTCGTGGATGGTCTGGACGGAGCAACGCCGGGCGTTTCCTTTAACGGGTACTTCTACGGTGGCTCTGGCAACGATTACTTCGAGGTCAACCACAACGTTGGCGAACTGGATCTCTTTGGTGAAGCCGGTGACGACACATTCTTCTTGAAGGCGTTGCTGCAAGAGACTGGCCAGGAATTGGTTGGTGGCGAGATCCTGGCTGGAGCTGGTGACGAACAAGGGAACCTGGAAGAGTCCGACAACGACACGTTGATCGATTACATCGAAAACAATCGTGTCGACATCTTTGGCGGTAGCGGTTTCGATACGGTGGTTGTTGCTGGAACGGCTGGCCCCGACGAATTCTTCATCTACAACGACAACGATGGTCGGCAGTACCTATACGGTGCCGGACTGAAGATGGAGAACATTGATGGAATCGAACGGCTGGCCCTGGTCACAGGTGCCGGCGATGACATCGTCCATCTTTACGGGTTAAACGAAGAGTTAAGTCTGATTCTGAATCTTGGTTCGGGCGACGATCTGTTGCGAGTTGGCGGAGACGAAGAGTCGGTTTCCGTTACCTATCCTGCTTCGTCCGCGATTCACTCGGTCGAGCACGATGTGGTCGAAGATGTCCTGGATCCAGCCAACCCAGAGATCCGAACCCTGAACCAGGTCGAGTTCATCAAACGTGATCTGACGCTGCCAGATAAGCAGCTCGCCTTTAAGGAGTTCTACAAAAAGTGGGTCGAGCCGAAAGACGTGGCAATCAGCGACCGACACTGGCAGTTGCTGGAAACTAACTTTGTAATCGCACTGAAGCTGTTCGCTCAGGCGATTGACAAGGCAGACGGTCCAAGCCCCATCGTGACGTTGAACTACGATGCGTCGCTTGCACCACCTAGCTCCAACACAGCAGAAGAAGACCGGCAGGCCTTTATTGACCGCGTCAATCAACTGGAAGCCGCTCTTCAGGACGAGAATGCCGGGCAGTGGCGTGCCGGCAGATTTTTGCCTGACTATGAACTTGGGTTCTTGGACGGAGGTCCTAGTCCACTCCTGCCGAACAAGGTTGACTTCGACACGCTGATGGGACTGATCCCTGGCGCAGGATTTTCGGCGAATAATCGTTCGGTCGACTTCATTCTGTTTAGGGAATATCTACGTCTGATCGTTGCGCGTACGATCCAGGGTGACTTCGTTCATTCGGATCAGGTGCGAGAGGGCACGACGCATGACAGTCAGCGAGTCGACAGTTGGGGCTATGAGCCCGATCTGTATTACGGCGATCTGTATACAAATCAGGGCTCTGCGCTGCGAACGATAATCTTCAGGGTCAGCACCGTAGGTGGTGGGGCGGATCCTACACGCACAACCACGTGTACAACTATCGTGAGTACATGCAGCACATCAGTGGCGCGGGCGACGATGTGTGGATCCCCATGGAGCTCTATCCGAATGCCAGCCAAACATCGGGTAAAGGTGGTGAGCTTTATCAGGACATGATTTCGCTGTTCTACGACGTGCAAGCTCCGCACCCGCAATCGGAAATCAACGTTACGCAATTCTTCAAAGGGGAATTGGTGCCGGGGTCGGCCTCGTATCGCTTTGACCTGCCTGAACGCACGGTGGACAAGATCGTGCCGGCCAACTTTGATCTTTCAAAGATTGCCGGGACAGTGCGGCTAGCGGGCGGTCTTGGAGATGACCGAATCGACGTCAATGCTCGCCAAGGGGGCGGTTTCAATGCCGAGCTCAAGACGCAGGTCCTGAATCTCGCGGACTATACGTTCAACGAAGCACTGCTGCTCGAGAATGCTCCCGTCGAGCCGGAAAATCCAACTGCGGAAGAGTTGGCGGATTACGAAGTCGCAATTCGCGAATTCCATGACGAAGTTCAAGCGGCCCTGGTGCGCGAAGACAAGAGCTCGCAAGTGGGCGTGCTGAAAACGCTCGCCGATGCTGCGGATGCGTCACTTGTTCGCACTGTGCCAATTTCCCGAGACTCGACAGAGCATACGTTCCTGCTAAGCGACGTTCTGGAGGACTTGAAGGACGAGTCAGACGACTTGATTGAAGCGATTCAAGATGCCAGTGGCGAGCCGAATGCGAATACCTTGGTGCTGACCGAGCAGTTGGCATTTGCAAACCGAGTCGAACGCTTCGCAACACGTGGCCGACAATTGATCGGCGCGACGGATGACGTCAGCGGCGCAACGTTCTCGATGGATGCTTTGGAAGCGTTGATGAATGACCCCGTTTTCCGCGCAATGTTAGTTGACGGAGATGCAGATGCGGTCGCGCTGGAAACGGAATTGATCAACGTACGTGAGTTCATCACCCTGGTGTCTGTCAATCGACGGCTCGAGCAGGAAGGTTACAGCTGGTCCGGCGACGGAGCCTTGCAGGTATACAGCCAAAACGATTCCGGGCTGGAAGACCGCACTAGCAAGTACGAATTCTCCCAAGATATTTGGGAGCAAGATGAGCTGGATGAGGCGAATCGGTATCAGCGCAAAAGCGGTGAATTCGAGCAGCGGCTGGATGTATTCACGCCGGAACAAGAAGACATTGTGGACTTTGGCCCCAATGATCCAAACAACGATCTTAAAACCCGTAGCTTGCGAGAAATCACCTATACCGTGGGCGGCGACACGATCACGGTTTCTCAATTCAACGCTGATGCCGTCGGCAATCAGATTGAGATGGAGAAGATCTACGTCGCGAAGCTTAGTGAGTTGGACACGTCCTACTACACGTATTCGTTCTACGGCGTAGACAGCGTCGGTGATCGTGTGCTGGAGGCAGTTGCCATTCGTCGACTGGGTGGCGCAGCGGTGGATGGAGCGGACGCCATTGGACCTGACGGTTACCTGACGATGGACAACTGGGATGCTTATGTCACCGACGATCAGGTCGGGCAGCCACAGCTTATGGGAGCCGCCGTGAACGGGATCACGGACGAGATGGTGCGCGACCTGATCGAAACTGCATTCAATCAGACCCGCCGTGTCTACCCGGATGAAGTGATTCCAGTTGGGACGAATCCGCCAATGGTGACGCCCGTTATTCGCGATGGAATCCGGCTCGAACACGCTGACTTGGATTCGCCAGATAGTGTGAATATTGAGGCTGTGCAGGATGACGCTGGCTTCTACCTGCCGGAGACGGTGATGGTTCTGAGGACCACGATCACGCAACAACCGGTGCCGGCAAACTATGTCGTGGATGACATTGAAGAAACGAAGTTCGACGTCGTTTACGAACGGCTTACGGAAGAGATACCTAACGGCGATAGCCCGGGAGACGACAGTAATACCCAGCCTGAATACGTCTATGACCTTTGGTTCAGTAGCTTCGAAACCGTCAACTTAGACATGAACGCGGCCGGTGTTCCGAACGAGACGGATGCCGACATCCTGACGATTGATGGAACGTTCTATATCGATCAGCTCAACGTCGATGTCGGGCATGGCGACAACTTAGTCAACATCTCGGGACTGAACGCAAGTACGCTGATTACGACTGGGGATGGAAGTGACAAATTCAACATCCATTCTCTAGCGAACGACACCTTTGGTACGGAATCGTTCGACATATCCGAGATCACGGCCGGCGATCCTGATGCGGTTCCACCCGTGGCTGCCGTCTACAACGATCGCGTTATTCTGAATGCAGGGGACGGCGACGATGCCTTCTATCTCAATTACCACGCAACGGCGAGTTGGGACGAAGCACCAGAGCAGACATTTGAAAACGGGATTCTGGGGACGTTGGACATCCATGGCCAACGTGGAAGCGACACCTACGACATTGCCGTTGGCGGCAATGATGGTGACGATGGGAAAGCGGGTGGACAAAGTGCCACAATCAATGTCCACGATCAAAGCCCTGCTGACGATCTGGCCGGCCAGGATATCTTGAATGTCCGTGGCACAAACGAAGACGACACGTTCCTGTTCCGTCCTTCTGTTATTGCAATGATTGAGGTCGACGAGGATCGGAATCCCGTCGAGGGCGGCAGTGTCGAGCGGATTAACTACAACGGCGACATCAACGCCGGCATCAAGGTGTATGGCCGCGATGGTGATGACACCTTCGTATTCGATGACACGCAGGCGGCACTGGAAGTCAACGGGGACCGAGGAAACGATGTCTTCCAGGTTGGGCAAATGTTCAAGTCGCCTCGAGATGCCTTTGCAAACCTAGCTGACTACGATCAATTCGGATGGACGCAGACCACGCAAGGCTTCCTGAGCAACGGAATCAACGCACCGGCGACCCTGAATGGTGGTGTTGGCGAGGATGTATTTACAGTCTTCCATAACCTGGCGGAGCTCTCGCTGAACGGTGAGGAAGACAACGACACGTTCGTGTTGCGATCGTTCGTGCGTGTCGATCCCGACGATCCAAAGGCTCCCATCACGAACGTTAACGGCGGACAGGGCGCGGACTTCATTTCGTTCACAGTGAATTCGCCCGTCAAGATCGAAGGCGGTGACGGGCTCGATACGTTGACTGTGATTGGGACGGAGCTCGGCGATGACTTCGTCGTTACGGCGACAGGGATCTTCGGTGCCGGACGTTTTGTCGAATTCAACGGTGTTGAGAAGGTGGTGATCGACGCGATCGCCGGAAACGACACGTTCTTTATCGAGAGCACCAGTGAGACGGTTGATCTCGAGATTGTTGGCGGCCTTGGAAGTGATCAGTTCAATGTTGGTGGCAGCAATGGCGAAAGTGTGGTCGTTGTTAGTAACGACCTGAATGGTCACAGCGGTCTGGTGGACCACCGCGTATCGACTTCCGGTTCGGGCGATTTGGAGTTTCTGAATGTGCCGACGCAGGGGCTGGTCGTTAACGTCGGAGACAATGAAGAAGCCGAAGTGCTGATCCGACCTAGCAATGGTCCGATTCGCGTCTACGAAAATGATTCGGCAAGTCCCGCGGACAACGATACGCTGGACACAGACGAGATCGCCAGGCAATGGGCGAGCCGAACGTACACGGTGGTGCTAACACGTCCTCCCCAAGAAGACGTTCGCGTCACGGCGTCGCCAGCTTTGCCGCGCGAATCCGAAATCGCAGAAGGAGCCAAAGGTATCGCTCTGGCCGTGTTGCCTGATGACGCTACGTCGATCCCAATCGATGACGTCAGCGAAGTCGGCGTAACACTCAGCTTTACCCGCGAAAACTGGTTCAAGCCTCAGACGATCGTTGTGGTCGCACCAAACGACGACGTCGCAGAATCGCGTCACTTCTTTGAGATCCAACACACCGTCATTGAAGGTGTGAAAGACAACGATGGAGATGCCTACGACGGCTTAGGTGTTAGCTCATTAAAGGCTCAGGTGGTCGACGATGAGGTGGCTGGCGTTGTCATCACCCAATCTGACGGCTCTTCTCAGGTCGCAGAAGCCGGCGTCAATTACGACGAGTCGGTCGCTTCGGCTGCCAATCCGAAACCGCTTGCGAAGTGGGATCAGTACCGCGTTGCCCTTTCGCGCCAGCCAGCTGTCAATGAAGAGGTGACGATCACTGTGGCCACCGATGGTCAGGTCGTTGTCTTGACCGGCGATGCCGCAGGCAATACGGAGGCTGATGGCAGTTCGTCTGTTGCGTTGACCTTCGACTCAACGGATTGGCATGTTCCGCAAACGATAACCGTGATCGCAGCTGCCGACGGGGTGGATGAGGGCGATCATTTCTCACGGATCACGCATGCGGTATCCGCTTCCGGTGTTGCCGAGCCGGTTTACTCCGACCTCGACGACCAAGCGATTGACGTGGAGGTGATTGACGGCACACCTGGAGTCTTGATTTCGCATATTCAAGTGCACGAGCATGAAGAGGGCGATGGCTCGATCACTGAGAAGTTTGTTGCCGATCATTCGACCACGGTGATTGAAAAGACGTCGAACGTCCTGCTGGGTATCGGTCAGGTGATTGATCCTCAGGACGGTCAGCTTTCGTTCAAGGCCAACTTTGGTCGACCGTTCCTGAACGAGATTGCAGGGAATGATGGGTTCGCCGTTGCCCAGGATCTCGATTCCGGAGACTGGAGTCAGACGACGAACGCCAACGTCGGCCCTGTCGAAGTAAGCGATCCAACAACGCCGCTTCCGTACATCACCGTCAAAGGCACCGGCGACGGCACTGCGGATTACTTCATGTTCGAAGTTCGACAGGACATGTTGGATGCGAACGGCGGTGCTGGCGTTCGGCTAGTCGTGGACCTAGACAATGGATTCAGCAACGTCGGCGACGTGTACTGGAATCCGATCAGCCGAGTCGTCCAATTGGATGCGGATGGTGAAGTCATCGAGGCGACTGCTGACGAGTCGATCTCAAGTGACCCGGATGATTCGGCCGCCAGTGGAGAAGGAAGTGTCACGTGGCTGGATACGTTCCACGACATGACGCTGACATCGGCTGGTACGTACTACATCGAAGTCACAAACGAGGAGCCAGGCGGGATCCCGGACGGGGTCGAATACGACCTGCATGTCTCGCTGGAGAATCACCCGATTGCTCCATTCACATTTGTGAAGTCGCCAGTTTTCGAGAATGAGATCCAAAACAACGACTTCCAAGATTTGGAAACGCAGCCGGGTGAGGACAGCCAGTTCTCGTCGTTCTTTGATGCAAATGTTGGCGACGAAGCATTCGGTGGTTCGGTCAACTATCTGACGCCATATACAAGCGTCGTAGGGCAGGGCGACGATACGGCGGACGTGTATCAATTCGAAATTACCGATGCGATGCTCAACCCATCCGGCGGTACGGTCTCGCCGCTTACCGTTGGTAGCGTCCCAGGGTTGGACACAAGCACCTACTACTCTGCCGCAGATCTATCGCTCACGCCAAACGCTACGACGACGCCAGCCGACGGTGAATGGGAAGCGGTCATCAACGGGACCGCGTACACGGTTGATGATGGTGCGTCTCTGGCCGACGTTGTCACGGGCCTACAGTCGGCGATCAACGCTGCCAGCAGTGAGTACGACAGTGACTTCAACACGTTGGTTGCGACAGCTGATGGCGACACACTAGAACTTGCGGATGCCAACAAAGACGGGTTCCGCATCGATAGTCTCACGCAGACCGTGACTCACCGAGCAAAAGCTGTCTTTGTGTCAGGAACTAGCCTTACGGAAGCTGATATTACTCTGTCGACAACCGATGGTCAGGCACCAGCGGCCGATGACGTGTGGACGTTGAAGCTTACGAAGGCTGGGGGCGGTAGCACGGAGGTTTACAACGCCAGCGGAGTTACGCTACAGCAGATCGCTGCGGCGTGGGAAGTTGATTTGGACAACGCCGGCTATGACAGCAGCGTGTCGACCGACAACGGCGAAGTTGTACTTAGTATCAACAGTAGTTCGGAGTCCTTTT
>CAYQMZ010000288.1:0-544 GCA_964418725.1 uncultured Pirellulaceae bacterium | reverse complement strand
AGCAAACAGGTTCGTCAACCAACGGCGAAATCGAAATTGGTGGAAACGCATCAGCCAGTGATTTGGGATCCAGCGAATGGGCTGTTGCGGAGGTTGCGTTGGAGTCGCCTGTTGTTGGTGAGACGTGGAAGCTGTCGGTCAACCAAGGATCGAGCAGCGCGACTGTCACCACATCTGCGGGCTCGCGAGACGGTCGCGGGGACGACTTGGAAGACGATCTTGACGACGCCTTCAACAACAGCTTCAGCAACTATGACAGCGACGACAATGTACTCACGATCTCGCCGAGCTTGTCAGACGAACCTGTATCCGTCGACTTCTCTATTCTTGGCGTTGCAACAGCAGCCTCGGACGTGCGGCATAAGTCGATCGACTTTGACGGCGTGACCGTGACTCCCGGAGAGATCTGGCACTTTGGCTTTGGAGGGAACGATACGTATGAGTATGAGGTCCAGCCTGGGGATGCTGACGTCGCTGCCATCGCGACCGCCATTCAAAGCGATGCCGGAAGCCTTCCGACTGGATTCGACGCGACCGCGGCTGG
>CAYQMZ010000287.1:0-8676 GCA_964418725.1 uncultured Pirellulaceae bacterium | reverse complement strand
GATCTCGGATGTAAGGAAGGACCGATGTCGTGGCGATAGTTGAGATAAACAGTACCAACATGATGGCTCCGAACCAAAAGAAGGAGCTGCTTTCGATGCCGTCGTTTTCGTCGAAACTAGAAACGAGCTCAGCCGCTTCTTTCTTTTCTTCTTCCGTCTTCAGGCCCGTAACTTTGAATACCTTCGCACCCATGTAGATCGTCGCGGCGGTAGCCACCACAACGTAGGGGGCGGCACAAACGAAGAACTTTCCGAAGCTGATTCCGGCGGCTGTTCCCACGATGATGTTGGGGACCGAGCTGATCAGTGTCAGGAGCCCACCGATATTCGTAAGTAGACCTTCGACAAGCAAGAATCCAAGAAGCATATTGGATCGATTCAGTCTCTCAAGCGAGACGGCCGTCAGCGAACCGACAATAATCATGGCCGTAACGTTGTTCAGCACGGCGGAAAAAACAACCGTCATCACGCCGTAGGCAGCCAGCAGCATCCATGGGTCACCCTTTGAGGCCTTGGTTACCTTGATTGCGATCCATGTGAACAAGCCTGATTTGCTGGTCACATCCACGAAAAGGCTTGACCCTAAAATGATCGCGATTACGCCCCAGTCGATGGCGGGGATATAGACAGGCATCGAAATGCTGTGACCGCCGACATGTGCCTCTGAATCGTGCTTCGCTTCGGCGCCTTCGTCGTCGGAATCGTGTTCGTGGCTGTCCGTACTTTGGGATTCAGTGTTTGCCGGCTGAGCTTCGTCGTGCTCAGTTGCTTGCGGTTGAGCATGCTGCGCCGCGTCATCTCCGGCGGCATTGCTCGGCGAGGAATGCTCGCTGCCGTCGTGCTCGTGTGCCTCTTCATCGATTTCCGCAATCGCGTGTTCGATTTCCGGCGTTAGCTTGATCGAATGACTGCCGACGACAACATGTTTGAATGGCAAGATTCCACAGATCGAGCCCAGCAACAGGCAGACGATCGCGAACGTGCCAGCGATGACGCTCTTCTTAGCGTGGAGTTTTTCTTCGAATGCCAGGCACAGAATCAGGCCTACAAGCAGGGATGCGAACAGCAGCGTTATGCTGCCGGAGACATTGGTGGCATTGGCCAGCAACATGCCGGTCATCTTCGTTCCTTCGAGTAAACGATGGCGGTCCTCAATTGAATGGCCCGACAGTATACGCGGTTTTGAAAATTCACCCTACGCCTATGTAATTCCCGCAACCGATCGCATTCGAGGCCTTCGCCACGGTATGGTTCGAAACGGTCGACTTGCAGTAGACTCAGTGACAGGAACCCATCGCTGAGATCACGGTTACCTCGCCCATTTCGTCCGATTTCACGCTGTAGCTCGTCATTTTCTAAGGAAACCGATGTCTGCGTTCGAGAAAGCCGTTGAACACGCACGCCAACTTGCCTTGCTCGAATCCATTTCGGCGACTGTCGAATGGGACGAGCACACGCAGCTGCCAGCGAAGGCCGCTCCATACCGTGCTGAGCAATCGACGCTGTTATCGGGATTGATTCATCAGCGAGCAACAGATCCTGCCTACGGGGATCTCTTGCGTGAGGCCTATGAGGAAATAAAAGGCGACGATCCACACTCGGACAATGCGGCCACGATTCGGGTGCTACTGCGGGATTTCGAAAAGGCGACCAAATTGCCGCAGCAGTTGGTCGAGGCAATGAAAAAGAACGAATCGGAAGGCCAGCAAGCGTGGATTGCCGCACGCGAGCAAAAGGACTTCTCGATTCAGAGGCCTTTCCTCGAGCAGACGATTCAACTGCACCGCGAAGCTGCCGACGCCCTCGGTTATGACGAGTGTCCGTACGATGCGCTCCTGGATAAGTATGAACCCGAAGAGCGTTCGATGGAGGTGCGAAAAATCTTGGGGGCTCTACGCGAGCAACTCGTACCACTATTACAGGCGATCGTCGAAAGCGGGCGAGAGATGCCGGTGGAAATCCTCTCGCGCGAGTATCCGATTACCAAGCAGCACCAAATTGGTTTGGCCGCCGCCGAGTTGATTGGATTCCGTTTCGATGAAGGGCGGCTTGATGTGACCAAGCACCCGTTCTGCACGACGTTGGGACCACACGATGTGCGGCTGAACACGCGCTATGACGAGCGATTCTTTTCGTCTGCCTTCTACGGAACCTTGCACGAAGCCGGGCACGGTATCTACGAACAAGGGCTGCGAGCTGATTGGTTTGGCCTGCCACCCGGAAAGCACTGTTCCATGGCGATCCACGAGTCGCAGTCGCGCCTCTATGAAAACCTCGTGGCCAGAAGTCTCGCGTTCGCGGAACATTTCTTTCCAACGTTGCAGGCAGCTTTTCCTGCAGCGCTGGGCGACGCTGATGCAATGCAGTTTTATCGCGCAGTGAACCAGGTTAAACCGTCACTGATCCGCGTTGAGGCAGATGAAGTCACTTACAATTTGCACATCATCATTCGATTCGAATTGGAACAGCAGTTGATCAACGGTGAGCTTGCCGTGGCCGATTTGCCGGATGTTTGGAACGAACAGTACGAGAAAGTGTTGGGAGTTCGCCCTCCGCATGATGGTGACGGAGTGATGCAGGATATTCATTGGAGCATGGGGCTGATCGGCTACTTCCCCACGTACGCGCTTGGCAATCTCTACGCTGCACAACTGTTTGATCAGATCGAAACAGATTTGGGCAGTACTGACGAGCTCTTCCGTAACGGAAACTTCGCGCCCCTGCGGGATTGGTTGGCAAAGCATGTCCATCAAAAGGGGCAATGCATGCCGGCAAAAGACTTAGTGAAGCACGTAACGGGCCGCGAGTTGGACGAGTCCGCCTTGATTCGTCGCCTCAAGGAAAAATACGAGGCCATTTACGAACTGTAACTTCTAACTAGATCCACGCTAAACCCGGGTACACCGGGCCGTACTGGATCCGCCAGGCGGTAGAGCTTGCACCGTAGCACGGATGATTTTTCCGAAACGGTCATCGCTGAGTTATAATCGGTCGCTCTCGTCTAGTTCCACGCAGTCGCAATTTATTGGATGTCGCATGTACGAATTTGCTCGTTGTCCACGCTGCAACGATGCGGTGCGACTGCCCACTCAATCGAGCCATTGGGTCCGCTGTCCGCATTGCCGCAGCGAATATCCCGTGGATCAGGTGTTGGAACAACTGCCGCCAGAGCTGGAAGTTATCTCTGCGCCGTCGGCCGTTGATGGTGCCGGCAACTCGGAATTCGAAGCCCAGAGATCGGCGGAAGGTCTCGTAGAAGTGGACTCCCAATTCGATGAGTCGGTCGACGGTGCGATCATTCCGGGGGTACAACCACGTCCGCAAACGATCGCGGAATCTGGCAGCGGCGTGTCACTGGTGACATCAAATCCAAGTATCGTCGTTAACGAGTCGAAGGCGCACGTGCGAAGTCCGGAGACTCTGCGGGCCGAACGCCGGAAGGCGGTCGCTCGAAAGCAACGTGCGTTTTCCGAGCAGATGGGAATCGTCAAGGTTGCGTTGGGTGGCGTCGCTGGATTGATGATCGGGCAGCTGATTCTGTGGTGGCTGCCGAAGCCGTATCGCACCGACCCAATGAAGCTCGCTCCTCAACTGCCCACGCCAGTGGCTTTCTTGGCCCCTGCCTCGTTGAGAGGTGACGTCCCTACGTTAACGAAGGATGAGAGCTTTCCAACTGGAATCGCTCCAGAGAGTGATACTCCGGTTCCTGCGCCGTCGACGCGAGCAACGGTTGAAGAAACTCCAGTGGTTAACTCTGCGGCCGACAACGAATCGGCTGGTTTACATCGTCTGGTGCTGGGGCAGACTGACGCGCCGAAGTTCTCGGTCGATGAATTGAAAGAGGTACTAAAAGCAGCTCGTGAAGCGGAAGACGCGGTGGATTCGCCCGACGGTGCGGCGTTGACACGTGCCTGGTATGCACCGCTTTGCGAACTGGCTCGTTGTGTTACCGTTGCAGATCCTAAGCAGCCAAACGTCAAAGCATTCGCACGAGCGACCAAGGCGTTCATTGGCAAGCTAGAGTCGCAGCCGCGAAAGCTGCAATCGATTGCTCGGTTTGCCGCTGTGGATATTTCTGATTCCGACTATGACCGTAAGGGCATTCTGCTGCACGGTAAGGTTTTGGAAATCGAAGCGGCGGGGAGTTACTTTCAATCGTTAGTCGAGCTGGAGAATCGTCCCACACCAATCGCCGTCATCAGTAGGACCGACCCGAGGACGCGCAGTGTCTATGCTGTTGGTGACAGAGTCACGGTCCTGGGTGTGATAATTTCCGATCCGCGGTTTTACTTGATTGGCTACGAAGGACAGGCCGAAACGGTCGTCTTTGGTGGTTTGCCGCTGCGGCACAAGTAGACTGGTTGGCTGATCACACTGTCGGAACTTGGTGAGCCGTATGACTCGACTGTTTATTCGCTTCTACGTTGGCGTTTTGGTGGTGTTGTTTCTGGCGTGGTACATCCACGGCAGCGTATCCAAAAGTAAGTCACGTGCCGACATTGCCCGGGTGAGTACGTTTGCCCATGCAGGGGGAGCACGGATTGTTGCGGAAGAATTGAGTGCGGCCGGTTCGGATCAACAGCGTTCCATGATATTGGATCAGGTTCGCGAGCAATTCGACTATCCGATTCGCCTGGTTGAACTCGACAAGTTAGGCGAGACAGCTAGGAATCGAATCGTGCAAGGCGCCGACGTTGCCTACGACGATCGCTCCGTAGTAGCCAAGTTAGATCACGATCCGCGTTTGGTGCGACTTGGCCGATTCCCTGAATATGAGCGTGCTCAAATCGAAGCTTCGATGGCCGGTTGGATGCGCCTCGCACGCGATCGGATTAAGTCTGCGCCCAAAGACGAACGACAGCGACAGGTGGAGAAGCTTCAGGAAAAATTCGACATGCCGGTTTCTTTGATGCCGTTAGTCGAGATTCCAGAGATGGCCGACAAGATCAAGACGTCCATGCGACAGGCGTCACTGTTCTCGTGGGATTACGTTGATTGGTATACGGGGATTAAGTTGGACAGTGAAACGGCGATCCGGTTCGGCCCGTTTCAAAAGTTCGAAGATGTCGAGCAAAAGGCGGCAACGACGACACTTGCGCTTG
This sequence comes from uncultured Pirellulaceae bacterium, assembly GCA_964418725.1. Classification (GTDB taxonomy): domain Bacteria; phylum Planctomycetota; class Planctomycetia; order Pirellulales; family Pirellulaceae; genus CAYNJG01. The sequence goes on along the minus strand of CAYQMZ010000287.1, from coordinate 3,574 downwards.
TCCTGCTACCCGCTGCGATTGCTATCGCCCTGTTACTGCGTCCGGTCGCGACTCAGTTGCGACATTTGGAAAATGCCTCAAAGCGAATCGCTGGTGGTGACCTCAGTGCCCGAGTGGACGAGCGACGTATGTACTCAGCCAAGCCACTAGCGAGCACGTTCAACCATATGGCTAATCGGACGGAGTCACTCGTCCGAACCCAGCGCGAACTTCTGCAGGCGGTATCGCATGAGCTACGGACTCCGTTGGCTCGAATGCGATTTGCAATCGATCTGATTGGATCTTCAAGCAGTGATGCCGAACGGCAAGACAAGTTGGCTTCGCTCGAGGCGGCGACGGAAGAACTAGATGGCTTGGTGGGAGAGTTGCTCAGCTACGTCCGTCTGGAAACCGCCGAACCCAATCTACAACGCGAAACTGTTTCGCTGGGTGAGATCATGGACAGCCTGATGCCACGGAATGCGGCTCTGTTTCCGGATGTCACGATTGAGTGTGTCGGAGCCGACGCGATTGTCTGGGCGGATCGTCGAGCTTTTCAACGTGCCATTGGTAATCTGCTTAGCAACGCTGCGAAGCATGCAAGTCGCAATGTAACTGTGACCGCGGAAAGACTGGAGCGCGAAACCGTCATTTGCGTCGACGATGATGGTCCCGGGATTCCTGAAGTCGATCGACGAAGAGTGTTCGAACCTTTTGTTCGATTGAATCGAGGACAGTCAAAGACGGGCGTCGGTTTGGGGCTGGCACTTGTTCAGCGGATTATGGTGCAGAGCGGTGGAACTGTCGAAGTCCACTCGAGTCCCGCTGGAGGCTGCCGTGTCCGGACTACGTGGCCAAACGGAAATCGCGAACATGCAGCGGAAGAGGCGGTGGCACACCATCAGTAGTGGATCTTGCCAAAGATCTTAGGTCCGAAGGACGGCCGGACGCGAAAGCAAGCTTATCGCAAACAAACGAGACTTTTCGTTAGCCGCGATAGTCTTCGTGGCATCGCGTGCACGACTTACCAACCATTGACGTCGCTTGTCGGGCCGCCTTGGCGTCTTTGTCGCTAACTGATCGCAGGACGGCGGTTGCTGCGGAACTCAATTCGTCGCAGTACCGTTCGTAGTCTTCATCTCCCGCGTCCTCCATTCCATCCTGTTTCAGGATTTCGGAAAACAGCTTTAGCAGTTCGGCTTCTTTCTGAATGTTCGCGAGATTCTTTTGAAACTCAGTCTCACTGGAGGTCCAGATCATGAGGCCCTCGTCATAACTGCCGGTGAACCGTTGCATCAGCGGTCCGCGATCACAGATGGTTGACCAGTCGTTTTCTGGACTGGCGGGTTTGGTCGTTGGAATCGAACCACCGCGGACCAGTTCCTCCAGGTCGAACTTTCGTTGCTTGGCCTGATTGAAGACTTGAGCCGACGCTACTTTCGCGTTTGCTGCAGCTCGACCGAAGGCATCTCTCGCGTGGGCGGCCTGCTTCTGCCAACGAACGGTTCCGTCGTATTTGTGGATCACGGCAAACAGCGTAGCCAGCTCCGTGAACTGCCGCCGAACTTCACGGTAACCCCCGCCGCTAAAACGTCCGGGAGTGGTGACGCTCTTTTGCACCGACATCTGCAGTGACTTGACTTCGTCCTCGAGCGTTCGAGCTGATACGAGTTCGGACCACTTCAGCCCTTTCGGCTCGTTGTTCGCTACGGCTTCTGCAGTTGAAGAGCCGGCGTTTGATGTCGGACGCTTGCCTAACCGAGCTGGACGCGTGCCGACCAGGCTCTCCTGAAATGCATTTTTGAAGAAGATTCCCTGCGGAAAATCGGAAGGTTTGGGCAGCCTCGCTCGTTTGGGTTTGGGATCCACTTTGCCACTGTTTTGGCCGAAGCCGACGGCTGGCAGGCAGACTACATAGGCCAGAAAAACACTTGCGATCCAAGTGGAACCGATGAATGACTTCGAAATCTTCATGCATGCATGTTAGCACATAGGATGTTTTTCCCGTCGAATTGGCCAGTCGGCGACCTGGGATTCGCGGGGAATCCAACGGTTAGGCAACGTGACGCTAGCAATGTTGTTCAAATTGCCAGATTCCACTTTCTGTTGCCGATAAAGGATGAGTAAGTTTCCTTGATTGGCCTGGTACAAGTGCTGGCTGCAGAATGAGGCGGGTGCTCATGCTGCTCACGAGTTTGGAGGATCGAAATGGCTCGCCGACGTGATGAAGACGAGTACGACGAAGACGAATTCGAGGAGTACGAGGACGACGACTTCGATGAGTACGAAGAGGAATACGAGGGAACATCATTTCTCGATCGGTTCGCCGCCGCATCCTGGCGTCGCGTGGTCCTGATTCCGCTGATCCTCATTCTCTTTGGTTTCGGAGCATGGTCGCTTTGGAAGAAGTATCGCGATGAAGTATTGAACCACCCCGCGTATGCGCTCGACCCGCAGACGATTCAGTTCACTGACCCGCCAGAGTGGGTTGGTGTCGACATTCGCAGCGAAGTAATTCGAGACGGAAGTCTTGAGCAGAAGAAGATCCACCAGCACGGTCTGGCGAGTCAGGTTGCGATCGCCTTCGAACACCATGCGTGGGTCAAGCGAGTCGATCGAGTCCGAATTGCCTACCCGGCGAAATTGAATGTCGAACTATCGTATCGTGAACCCGTCGCGATGGTGGTATTACCTGAACGATTTACGGTTGAAGGTTTTGGCGGCGTTTACCCTGTGGATGCAGATGGGGTCTTTCTGCCACCGGAAGGATTTTCAGCAGAATTCGCCGTGACGTTCCCTCGGATTGATGTCGGAGACACGATGCCCAGTGGCCCGGCTGGTACCGGCTGGGGAGACGAATCTGTGTCGGACGCGGCAAAAATAGCCGAGGTCCTCTATTCCGAATGGGAGTCGTTGAAGGAAGTTCTCTTTCAAGTTGAGCTGAGCAATCAGCCGTTTGCCATGTCGGAGCACGCGGAGTTCATTATTCGCGGACGACCTGACATGGGACCAACGCCTCCCGGACTGCTTATTCGTTGGGGGCGAGCACCAGGGAAAGAGCAGACCGGTGAACCAACCGCAAAGGCGAAGCTTGCCAAGCTCAAGCAGTTCGTGGAAGAAGCTAGGGCCAGTGACCGGTTGCCAATCGGCGATATCGATTTGCGTAGCTTGAGAGCGCTGCAGGCATCCAAACGAGGGCTCAAAGGCACCTTCATCCGATGAGCTGACTGCGACAGGGTGAGGCGGCACTAGCGTTTCGTTGAGTTGCGGTCTTCCTGACGAAACGTCGGGGACGTTGCTCGAAGGGCAGCGTACCGTTCTCGCCAAGCTGCGGCGGGCAGTCTCGTCGCTCTTCCTGACGTCACGAAGTCCGGTGAAGAAAGATCAAGTCCGGTTGCCACTTCTAGCTTGGTCGTACGTAGATCTGCATCCGATTCGCGGAAGCAAAAGTCTGTGTCCCACGTGCAAATCACGTTCGTCGGCGTTAGCGTGACAACGGATCGCTGATCAACGGAAAACCGGACCAGGCTATCGTCCGATTCGCCAAGACGCATCGGCAGCGACAGCGGCAACTGCATGGGCACGTCCCAAAACT
>CAYQMZ010000286.1:5025-8681 GCA_964418725.1 uncultured Pirellulaceae bacterium | reverse complement strand
CGTGAAAGCCGGTAAGCGGGACGTTCGGCGCGACGTACCACTTGCCAAGCTCTTTGCATCATGTGACCGATCGGCCATGAATCTGGAAGCCAGCCTGGTTGATAACCAAAAGAGCCCAAGCACAGACGCACAACAGCGCGAGCGGGCCGTCATCCTTGCGGACGTCATGAACGAACTTAGCGAGGACCATCGCGAAGTCCTGATGCAACGAAACATTCGCGGCTTAAAGTTCCGTGAAATCGCCGAGGCAATGGAGAAGACTGAGGCAGCGACAAAAATGATGTGGATGCGGGCTATCAAACGACTCAGAGAAATCTGCCAGCAACGAGAACTCGCCTAAGCACCGTCAGACGATGTGGTAACCAATGATTCGACACCCCAACACTGCTGAATGGACGCCCGGCGAGACTTCCTCGATCTCAGCGAGCGAGAAAGAGATCGCTGAGATCTTAGAGCAGTATTTGGAAGCGATCGAATCGGGCCAGCACGTTGCCGTCAGCGACGTCCTTGCCAAGCACCCGCAGTACGCCGAAGAACTGCAGCAATACCTCGAAGGTATCGCGATGCTTCAAGGTGGATTCGGCAATCGTACGGACGACGAATCGAACGTCGCATCAGAGTTCGCTGGTGGCAGAGAACTCGGCGACTACAAACTGATTCGTGAAGTCGGCCGTGGCGGAATGGGCGTGGTTTACGAGGCTCAGCAGTTGTCGCTGAATCGTCGGGTCGCGTTGAAAGTCCTCCCATTTGCGTCGATGCTTGACAGCCGGCAGATCAAGCGATTCGAGAACGAGGCTCGTGCCGCTGCACAACTCCACCACCCTAACATCGTGCCAGTTTATGGCGTGGGCTGTCAGCGTGGCGTTCACTACTACGCCATGCAGTTTATCGAGGGGCAGACACTCGCCGATGCCATCGCGGAACTCGCAGCGGAAGCCCCAGAGACTACGTCCAACAGTCTCCATACAGGCTGCAGCAACGGCAGCAAACGCTTTCAGGAGATTGCGAGAATCGGCGTGCAAGCTGCTAGGGCTCTACATGCCGCTCATCAATGTGGGGTAATCCATCGAGACATCAAGCCATCCAACATCATGCTGGACGGTCGAGGCGAAACCTGGATCACCGACTTTGGGCTCGCGCGTGTCCAGACTGATCAGAACGTGACCCGATCTGGCGATATCGTGGGGACCCTGCACTACATGAGTCCAGAGCAGGCCTGTGGCAACGCCACCATCGCAGGCCCACGTTCGGACGTGTACTCATTGGCAGTGACGCTTTACGAACTGGCGACATTGCAGCGACCGTTCGAAGGCGAGTCGCACGGCAACGTTCTTCGACAAATCGAACAGGGCGTATGTAAGCCGCCTCGCCACTGGAATCCGTCCATACCGTCGGATTTCGAGAACGTCATCATGAAGGGGATGTCCACGGACCCAGTCGACCGTTATCCATCTGCGGCCGAAATGGAGGAAGACCTTCAACGATTCATTGACGGAAAACCAACTCGGGCGAAGCCACCTACCGCGTTCCAAATCTTCGCGAAGTGGTCTGCACGCAACCGTGCTGTCGTCGCGTCCACGCTCACGGCGCTCACGTTAACCGCTGTTGCGCTCGCTGGTACAAATCTCTCGCTGATGCAGAAAACGAAAAACCTTGAAGCGAGACAATTACGCCTCGACACTGAAATCGACGCAGCCAAGGACCAACTGGATGTTGCCCTCGAAAGCCTGGAAGCTTTCGGCTTGTTCGTCGACGAATTCCTGCGAAACAACGTGGCCGGTTCCGAAGAGGAACGCCAGGCACTACTTGATTCGATGCTGACGGCGTACTCGCGGTTGATACCAAAATTTGAGGACTCGCCCACGCTACGCAAAGACGCAGCCATCACACACACCAAAATGGCGACCGTCTTCGATCGAATGGGCGACCACGAAGAAGCCCTGAACGCCTACGCGAAAGCCAAGCGACTGTTCGCACAATTGCCAAATTCCGACGCTGAGTTGGCCAACTGCCTTAGCAGTAGCGGCTTATTGCTTTCCAAACTTGGACGACACCCATCAGCCATGCGTGCAATCCAGGATGCGATTCGCATCCAGCAAGAACTTGTGGCTGTGAACAGCGACCCGCGACTGTTGGTTGCACTCTCAAATTCGCTGGTCAACCTGGCTGCACTATCGGAGTCGGACGCTGAAGCCAGTTTCGATCGCGCCGTAAAACTCTTGGCTGATGCAAAACGAGAGTCTCCCGACAGCCAAGAAGTCTTGCGTGCGTTGGCCAACGTCACAGGAACGCGGGGCACCCAACTCGCAGGGCACAGCCCCGGCCAAGCAATCCGCTACCTGCAGTTTGCTGTACAGAACGGGCGAACTCTATGCTCGGGCAGTCAAGTGGCCCCTGCCGACAGAAGCAAGTTGGCAACGCACTGCAGCAACCTCGGAACGCTATACGCACAACAAAGCCAGCCGCAACGCGCTATCGAGGCCTATCGCCTGGCTGTTACCAATCAACGTGAAGTCGGCGATAACGCTTCGCTAGTCATCACGCTGGGCAACCTTGCAAAGACTCAACAGAAACTGGACATGCATTCCGAGGCGGCTAACTCGTACCGCGAGGCAATCAGTGTTCAGTCCACCTTGCTGAATCAAGCTCCTGGCAATCTGAATCACGTCAGCCGACTTGGCGGGCTTTACAACAATCTGGGTTTCATTTGGAAGTCAGCTCACAAGCCAGTGCTTGCCGAAGAGGCATACCATGCATCCATTAAGTACCAGCGTAGAGCCTTCGAATTGGCCCCGCACGTCGATGCATTCCGAGATGCCTATAGCCGAACGCTGTACAACGCATCACAGGTCGCCGTATCAAATCGCGAATGGGAACTAGCTGCACAGTTGCACCTAGATCGAGCGAAGATCTGGCCAGAAAACCCTGCTCAACTGAAGTCCGCAGCGAACGGAATCACCGCGGCAGCCGCCATGCTAAGCAAAGAAGACAAACGCCAAGCTTGGGACAGACGGGCCGAAAGACTGCTGGAGTCAGCAAAGCCGCACGGAGCATAACCAGAGCTAGCCGAGGTAAACAGCATGAAGACTCGCAAATCATCAAAGCCGTATCGATCGTTCGAGCAACTCGAAAATCGATCGCTGCTGAGCGCTCAGGGCATCCTTGGCTTTGACCTTTCGGACTTTGGGGGTCGAGCAATTCGCAACGGATCACGAGATACGGAAGTCGCCGAGGTACGTGCGTCCCAGTCCGACAACTTGGGCAAGGAGAAGCAAAACCAGAAGCCAAACCGACAAGCCGACCGACCGTCGCAACGTAACAATCAACTTCGTCGAGCTCAGACAGAAATCTCAAAGCGAATCCGAGACGCTCGACCAACTCAAACAACGCGGCAAGACACCACCAAACTTCAAGAACTGAACATTCCAGCTGTGATGCCATCTGCGACCAGAGCTGAAGCCCAAGTCCCCAGGATCATACCGCCTATCTCAGCCAACAGTTCGCCGCGTTTCTCATCACTCTCGAGTCCCGATACGGTCACGCCACGCGTTGCAGCAGACTTACAACCTCAGCCAAGTCTTCGCGGTCGCTCGACAGACTCAGTGGGTACAGCCCTGGAGCCAAACCTCACGCGCTCGAATCCAGGGTCTCCAACG
>CAYQMZ010000286.1:0-5015 GCA_964418725.1 uncultured Pirellulaceae bacterium | reverse complement strand
GCACTAACATTGGACCGTCGGTCGCAGCTGCGGCCTCAATAGCGACGAGTGCCCCAATAGAACGAACTGGCCCGCCATCGATCTCCCGCCAGCCAGTTCGCCAGCAATTACCAGTCTTTGACGTTTCACTGAGTTCGCTCATTTACGACCAGACGATTGATCCGTGGCATTCAGACAAGGAAACCGAAGAGCAATTTGGTGGGTTGATAAGCATAAACGAGTCACTCAATCTCAACAAAACCCTTCCAGCACTCCAATCGCAGGAACCTGGACGGGAAGCATCCGACGCAGACGACGCGACGGAAGCCGAACTCGCTGTGACGCCCCTTCAAATCGACGACGTTTTTGCAAACGAAGAGCAGGCCAACAACGAAACAGATGACATCGAGACCAGGGAGGCGACCGACGTACAAATCGCCAAGAACCAACGAAACGAATACGACGACGGCAGCGAGGCCACCAACAACGACGCATACATTGCTTCCGCGGAAGACGAACTCGCCTTTGGAGGACTGGTCGAGATTTCCAACAACGATGCGATGACGTCCGAAGGGGGCGAAACGCTATTGGAGTTGTTGGCCGACCAAGAGGTGGAGGTTGGAGTCTTGACCTACGAGGCTCCTTTGCTGGAACTCCAAGACTCAGTTCCAAGCTCAGCCGATGAAGAAGCAGTCACAGCAACCGAACCGATTGAGGTTACCGTCCCGAATCCAGTCACGGCTACCCTACTGCTTCCATTCTGGCTGCAGCGTCCGAAGAAGCCTGAAGCCAAGGGCAACAAGCCGACGCCCAACCGATTGAGGCGAGAGCTTGATCGTCACCGTAGCCACAGTTAGACGGGCCATTCAGTTGCCGAAATGCGCCTAGCAAATGGGCCCGCGAGAATCCGGCGGGCCCAATACACTGCGACTTGATTAGACAGGCAATCAATCTCGACTATTGCCGCCTAGCAACCCTGATCGCCAAAGAAAGTACAACAGCGTCAGGAGCGTTGAGACCGCCGCGGCAACGTATGTCATCGCGGCCGCAGTCAGAACGCGATCGACACCGGTGCGTTCGTCCATGTCAATAATCCCGGCTTCGACGACGAGCTTTCGAGCTCGGTTGCTGGCATTAAATTCCACCGGTAGCGTGATCAATTGAAACAACAGCACACAGGAGAACAACGCGACGCCGATCAGAAAAACCCCCATGCCCAATTTGCTTCCGCCGTAGGCCAAGCCCGCGCCAATCATCATGGCAAAGTAGCCAATCTGATTACCGATCCCAACGGTTGGCACCAGCATCGACCGGAGTCCAAGAAACGCGTACGACGTGGCATGCTGAATCGCATGGCCAGCTTCGTGTGTGGCGACGCCAATCGCCGCCACCGAATCACTGTCGTAAACGGGCTCGGAAAGCGCCAAGTGCTTCGTTCTAGGATTGTAATGATCGCTCAAGTATCCGCCCGTGCGAACGACCTTCACGTCCGTGATACCAGCACGATCCAGCAGCATTTGCGCCGCACGAGCTCCGGTAATCCCACGCCGCGATCGAACTTGCGAATACTTGTTGAAGGCCGACTTAACCATCCAGCTGGCGATGCCGGAAATGACCATCCCTGGCAGTACCACCATCAACAAGTACTGCATATTTCCGCCGCCGATTCCAAACATTCGCCAACTCTCCAGCTATTTCTCGATTCCGTGCACTCAGTCGATACACGCCCCGAAATCATATACACGCAGCCGCGAACAGCCGATAGGAATTCACTTGAAAACGGCCGTCGAGCGAGTGACTCGCTTTTCATGGCAGGGAAATCTGCGGTATCCTCGTAGCCATGGCTCAGAAAAAGAAGAAAAAGATTCGCACGACATTTCGCAAAAACCGCCAGGTTCGAACGCGAAAACAGAATCTCACGGATGAATATCGTGACCACGGGTTCGAGACCGATGACACCACACGTACGGAACGCATAAGTGGCAAAGGTGAGCTAACTCGGAAGCGTACTGTAGTGGGGGTTGAACCAGGCGACGACGAGACAGGGTTGTCGATTATTCGCGACGTCGACGTGAGCCAGTGTCTCGCTGGTACCGTGTTGCGTTCGGGCGGATTGCGCAGCACCGTTCAAGCCGACGGCGGCGAAATCTATGAGTGTGCGACGCGACGTATCCTCAAAACACTGGCCACCGACCAACGCCATGTCGTCGCGGCAGGCGACAGAGTTCTCTTCAAACCGGAACGCAACAACGAAGGCATTATCGAACGCGTCGAACCACGACACGGAGTTCTGTGCCGCACCAGCCGTGGACGACAACACGTCCTGGTAGCCAACGTCGACCAACTCTTGATTATCAGTAGTGCCTCGGAACCGACGATCAAGCCCCACCTGATCGACCGATTCTTGGTCACCGCAGAAAAGTGGGAGATCACTCCGGTTGTTTGCATCAACAAGGTAGATCTAATCAACCCAGCACACTTGCAACCGCTGGTCGGCGTCTACGCGAACATGGGCTACCGCGTAATCCTGCTGTCAGTGCACGAGAACATCGGCGTCGAAGAAATCCGAGAGCTTGTCCAAGGTCGACAGAGCGTGGTGATGGGACAGAGTGGCGTGGGCAAATCCTCCCTCCTAAACGGAATCGAACCAGACCTGCAGCTTAAGGTGAACACCGTTAGCTCGGACACCAACAAAGGACGTCACACGACAACCGCGGCCCAGTTGATACCGTTAGACATGGGCGGCTATATCGTGGACACGCCCGGTATCCGCCAGTTCCAACTCTGGGACATCATCCCGGAGGAAGTTGTGGGATTCTTTCGGGACCTGCGGCCCTACGTCAGCTTGTGTCAATTCCCCGACTGCACACACACGCATGAAGGTGGCTGTGCAATCAAACACGCGGTTGCTGACGGCGGGCTCGATCCGCGACGGTACGAGAGCTATTGCCAAATGTTCACTGACAGTTAGGGCAAACAAAAAAGACGTGCGAGAGCCAACGCCCTCGCACGTCTTTTTGAATTGCCGCCTACTGGTTGCAGTCTAGAAGTTGAACTGCAATTGCGTGTAGAAGAAGTCAGCGTCGGTACCGTTCACTGGTAACCCTGCGGTGTCGTAGTAATCACCGGCAAAGAAGTGGGAATACCCAATCAGCAGGTTCGTCCGGGCTGTCAGATCCAAAGACAACAACAGGTCAAGTTCTTGGCCCAACTCGTCATCGCCTGGAGTAACACCGCCAGCGAACGCCGAACCGTTCACGTTGTACGGAGTGTCCGCAGCGTTCTCCAACCAGAAGTTGTGATACCAAAGCAACAACTTTGCCTTGGGCGACAGCTCCATCGTGAACAGGAAGTTGAGATCTTCAATATTGCTTCGCCCGAACAGGTCCATGAAGCCCAGATACTTATGGGCCAACGGGAATAGCTGATCGAGGCCATTACCGGCGCCTTGAGCGTTTCCACCTTCAGCGTAATCGTAGTAGACCCACGCGGTTGGCTTCAGTCGATGATTGAACTTGTGTCCAAGCCCGACTGTAAAGAACAACGCTTCGCGGTCCGAACCATCAGCGTTGTCGCCGAACTGGTAACCACCTTCGAAATCGAACAGATTGTTGTTTGCTAGATTGCGGTTGTACCGAATGCCGACCGTATCGGACGCTTCTCCGGTCAAGTCATTGTCTAGGGCGAGCCAGTACAGATCCATGCTCGCGTTTTCCAACGACGTGTTGCTTGCGAAGACACCGTAGAAGTCGACGTTGTTATTTCCGTCGTCGAAGTTGCGACGATCAACGACCACGGGATTCACGAAAAAGCCGTCAACGTTCCAATCACTTCCTTTCCAAGTGAGCCGGTAGCCTTCGAACGTACGACGAGTATTTGCCCAGTCCAGCGGTGAAACGAAACGCTGACTACCAAGCGCCATTTCCTGCCGCCCCAATCGCGTCGACAACGTGCCATGGCAGTTCTCCCACAGCTTGAGATCAACGAATAGGTTCAGGAAATCAGCGTGGTTTTCTTCGATCCCACGCGGAGCAAAATTCTCGAACGAGCTATTTGCGTCTAGGAACTCAGCAAAGAAGCGAATGTCCTGCGATACCTCCCAGTTCAGGTACAGTCGGTTTCGCGTCAAAAGAAAGTCGTCGTCGTTGCCGGTGATGCCCAATCCGCGAAAGTTGTTTTCGCTGTGAAAACGAAATCGCGTTTGGCCCCCGGTTTCGACCGTAGTGCCCTTCAAGCAGAATTTCTTGAAGGGGTCATTCCAGCAAACATCGGTGTAGCAAGGATCACTCAGATAGCCCAAATCGTTGTTGTAAAACAGCCCCTTGTGAGCCGCGCGAATACGCTTGTTCGCTTTTTGCACCGAAGCACAGTCGCAGTAGACTGACTGGCAACTACAAGCCGACGGCATCGCCGGTGTGTAATTCATCGAGACAGGGGGAGGTGGAACTGCAGAGGTGGCGGAATCCGCCTCATGGGCTTCCGCCGCGGAGACGGCAGCGTCCTCACTTGCGGCAGTTTCTGCCGAATCTTTAAAGACCGCGATGCTCTTTGAGACTTCGCGATTCAAGTTTGTCGCAGCCCTCTGGGTTGCGGTCGTTGCAGCCTTGTCGGTTGCTGTAGTGGCGTCAGGAATATCAAAGTCGGCGAGTACCGGCGTCGCACTTCCTAGAAGCGCGAGCCAAAACAGCCAATCTCGTACCCCGACGAGAGAATATGAATATGTGCGGAACATGCAGAAAACCTTGCGCTTGTCAAAACAACTCCTTTTTGAAAAAGCCAGGCTGTCCATGCCCGACGTTCGTATGCCGCCGTAGCATGAGTAATCGACCTTCCGAGTTGCATTAGTGCAGGTTCGCTAGCACTGAACTCGCGACCAACATAGCCAGCAAGGCTTAACAAGCAATCCATCCGCATTGCGATGCTCTACGCCATCGACGATTGGGCAGATTTGACGCGAATCCCCACTATTTCGCGCTACGCATCCCATAAGAACAACGCCCCGATCGAGCGACACAGTGATGACAAGGGCCCTGCCC
>CAYQMZ010000285.1:322-8695 GCA_964418725.1 uncultured Pirellulaceae bacterium | reverse complement strand
GCTGTACTGTGGATCAGCATAGGGTGCACGACCGGCCAGCAACTTGAACAACGTCGCTCCAAGACCATAGATATCCGTTCGATGGTCAACCGAATGACTATCAATTCCTTGCTCGGGAGACATGTAATCCAGGGTCCCCATAAACGCTCCCAGCGTCGTCATGTCCTGCCCTTCGCCCACGCGATCTTCGTTTAGGAGAGCCAATCCAAGATCCAGTATTTTCAATCTCGGTTCGCCGCCCGATGCAAGTTCGCTAACCGTAGACGAGTGAGCCAACATCAAGTTAGATGGCTTCACATCGCGATGGACCAGTCCTTTGTCGTGTGCGTACTGAAGTCCAATCGCTGCCTGCCTCGCCAATGCACATGCATCTGCCACCGGCAGTTGCCCTAGGCGTCGAGATAGTCGGCTTAAGTCAAGACCTTCCACATAATCCATGACGAGATAGTGGATACCGTTGTCTTCCCCTGCATCGCTGGCTCGCACGATCAGCGGATGATCAAGGCCTCCGATTGCTTCCATCTCGCGTTCGAATCGAGCGATCGCGGAGGCATTGGCATTGCGGTGAGCTGGCAATACCTTCAACGCCACAGTCCGTTTCAGCTTCGTATGTTCTGCACGAAAGACCTGCCCCATTCCGCCGGCGCCCAACGCTTCGATCAGGCGATACGGTCCGATGATTTCTGGCAGGTCACCCCATCCGTCCTCGACTGTCAAAGGGGTACGGATGCCGGCGAGTAATCGTTGCAGGCCGTGCTTGAATGCGTGCTCATTCTCTGGCGCGGCTGCCGAAGATTCGATCGGTCCTTTTAGGCCAGCAACAAACGTGTCTTCGTTGCTCGCGAGCGCAACCACGGTGTCTTGGCATGAGGTGCAGTCATCGACGTGGTTCGCGATTTGTTCGGCCCGAGGCTCCGTGATCCGGCCATGGACAAAACTCTCTAATTCTGGGCGTTCAATACATTGTTTCATGCCTAAGTCCCTTTCAATGTTTGAGTTAGCTCGTGGCCACAAATGAGCCAAACGCTTCCACTAAGGGAACAACGGAGCAATTGGACATAGATCGAGATTTTTTTCGACTATTTCTGCCTCCACTCGAAGTTGCTACAGAAGCTCTTCAAATTCCAAGCGAAGCTTTGCCAATACTCGTGAGCGCGCTTTGTAAACAGCCCAAACAGAAATGCCCAGATCAGCGGCAACGTCCTGCGGAGAATCATCTTCGACCGCAGTCCTCCAAAACGCTTGCCAAGTTCGACTTTCGAATTCGCCGCTAACGAGCTCTAGCGCCCGCCGACGGATCCCGTCCACTTCGGACTTGCCATCAACTGACAGCTCATCGGGAGGCGTCTCCGGCAACGCTGGCCATTCATTCAGCCTTTGCAGAGCATTCGTACCGCCTTGCGGCTGGGCTTGCTGCCCCTTTGCACGGAAATGGTCGCGTACTTTGTTTCTGGTTACCGAATAGAGCCAGCCGCGAAAGCTGTCCGACTTGTTGCGACGCTCGAACTGGCTCAACTTCGATGTCAGCACATGAAATACGTCCTGCATCAAATCAGAAGCATCGCTCGGCTCAAGTCCCGCACCACGTGCCCAACCGTAAACGACTGGGCCATATATCCGAGCAAGCCGATCCCACGCAACTGGGTCTGCACTCTGAGCCCGTCGAACGAGACTGTAAGACGACGCACTGTGCTGTGTCGGTTTCGAACCCATCCCATGATCATACCAGTGACGATGCTGGTTAGCAGCTTGCAAACTCACGCACTGAAATGACCGTTCGAGACCGTCATTGCTTCCCAGTGTCGGGTGGACTGACCGCATTGTCTTAACTTTGTCCTACCCAACCGTAATGAACGTTGTAAACTTTTGGTGCTTTGTGCCCCACCTACGGCAACCTGCCGAACTACGCCTTGAGAACTGCACCATGAAAAAGGCAATCTGTTTCCTCCTGATTCTGCTCTCGGGAGTCACCGCTGCACAAACTTCAACAGTACCAGAATCCGGCGTTCGGGATCGATTCCCCTCGCTCGTTGCACTGACTGGTGCACGTGTCGTGACCTCCGCGGGACAGAGCACGGTTAACGCGACCATCCTTATTGAAGACGGCGTCATCCTGGCCGTGGGTGACATCGAGATTCCTCAAGAGGCGAGACGAGTCGAGCTGGAAGGAAAAGTTGTCTATCCGGCGTTCGTCGAACCGTATCACGAGCAGAGCGTTTCGCCGAAGCGTACTTCTGCCTCCCATTGGAATGACAATGTGCATCCCGAGTGGTCCACTGCGAATGACTGGTCGGGCAACGACAATGGCAAGGACAGTGAGAACCTTCGCAAGGCTGGGTTTGCGGTTTGCTTGCTCGCGCCGAACGGTGGTGTTCTGAAGGGATCCAGCGTCGCGGTTTCTCTGGGCAGCAAAAGCCCGGCAGATTCGATCATGGCCGAAAACGTGGCTCAACACATTCGACTAACATCGTCGCGCAGTCGTGATAAGTATCCCGGCTCGCCGATGGGTGCCGTGGCGTTGGCTCGCCAGACGTTTTACGACGCGGAATGGTACAAGCAGGCTTGGCGAGCGTTTCGAAACAGTGCCGCTCCGCGACCAGAAACCAACGCGGCGTTGGCTGCGTTGGGCAAAGCCGTCGACGACGAAGCAGTGTTTGTCTTCGACGCAATCGATGAACAGTACGCACTGAGAGCAAATCGTTTTGCCGTGGAATTCGGCCTCAACCGTGTCGTTCTGCGTGGTTCCGGTCGTGAGTATCAACGCCTCGATGCGATTTGCGACGCAGGACACACGATCATCGTCCCGCTGAACTTTCCAAAGCCGCCCAACGTCGCAACCCCAGAGGCGACGCGCGACGCATCGCTGGGCGAGTTGATGCATTGGCGACTGGCTCCCGAGAATGCGGCTCGGCTTCGCGCAGCTGGTGCCGATATCGTGCTGACTTCACATCTTTTGAAGAATAAGGGCAACTTCCGCGAGCAGGTCATCAAAGCCGTGCAGCGAGGGCTTGATCCGGATGATGCGCTACACGCATGCACGCTTGGTCCAGCGAAGTTACTAGGTATCGACGGCAAGGTGGGTTCGATCGCCGTTGGCAAACTGGCCAACCTAATGGTCTGCGATGGGGACTGGTTAGAGCAGGAAACAAAGATCACCGAAACTTGGGTCGACGGTGAACGCTTCGAACACGAACACCAGCATGACGAGTCCACGCATGCGTTTGCTGGGACTTGGCAACTGATCGTGCAAACGCCCGACGACAGCCGTGGCACCATCTACCTGGGCATCAAGGAGAAAGACGAAAAACTATCCGGCACTGCCT
Organism: uncultured Pirellulaceae bacterium; assembly: GCA_964418725.1. Taxonomy (GTDB): domain Bacteria; phylum Planctomycetota; class Planctomycetia; order Pirellulales; family Pirellulaceae; genus CAYNJG01. The sequence goes on along the minus strand of CAYQMZ010000285.1, from coordinate 5,372 downwards.
CGACTAGTCTCCCCAAGGCTGAAGATCACAACCATGACGAAGACCATGAAGAGGACAAGGACGAAGATCACGACGAAGCTCACGAATCAGCAGATTCGAAAGAGGATAAAAAACACGAGGACGAAGATGAGGACACGAAGGCGAGTGCCAAGCTAAAGACACTAGTAGTGACCGGCGGTAGGCTTTCGACAAACTTCTCCGCCAAAATCTGGGGTTCAAAGAACTCAGTCCGACTGTCTGGCACGCTCATCGACGCGGCTGACTCAGGTCCACAGCTATACGGACACCTGATCGATGAAAATGGTAAACCTCATTCGTTTGTCGGTAAGAAGATCGACGCGGACGATCATGATCATGCGGACGACACAGATGAGGCGTCGGCGGATGAAGATGACGAAGAGCAAGACTCGAATGACGAGTCAACCAACGACACGTTCGAAGTCGCCGTCAACTTTCCACTTGGTGCGTATGGTGCTCCCAATTCAAATCCCGAGCCGCAGTCCGTGCTCATTGAAAATGCAACTGTCTGGACATGTGGACGGCAGGGCATCCTGAAGAACGCTTCTGTACTTGTCGAAAACGGAAAAATCACGGCTGTCGGAGAAAACGTGGGGGCTTCCTCAGATGTTCTGCGAATTGATGCCCAGGGCAAACACGTGACTCCCGGGATTGTCGATTGTCATTCGCACATGGCAACCGATGGTGGCGTTAACGAGAGCACGCAGGCGATTACAGCTGAGGTCCGAATCGGCGACTTTGTCGACGCGACGGACATTTCGATCTACCGACAGCTTGCTGGTGGTGTCACCACCGCAAATGTACTGCACGGATCTGCAAACCCAATCGGTGGTCAGAACCAAGTCATCAAGCTTCGCTGGGGCATGCTACCGGAACAGATGAAGTTTGCAGAGGCACCGCAGGGCATCAAGTTCGCACTGGGTGAGAACGTCAAGCAAAGCAACTGGGGTGACGAGTACCGAACTCGGTATCCACAGTCGCGACTAGGTGTTGAGCAGATCATGCGTGACGCCCTCATCGCAGCGAAAGAGTACGAACAGCGATGGGAGACCTTCAAAACTACAGGGAAAGGCTTACCACCTCGACGCGATCTGGAACTAGACGCACTCCTGCAAATCGTGAACGGCGAACGCTGGATACACTGCCACAGTTATCGTCAGGACGAGATCCTGTCTTTGATACGGACGCTGGATGACTTCGACATCACCATCGGAACTTTCCAGCACATATTGGAAGGCTACAAGGTCACGAAAGAAATGGCGGAACACGGTGCCATGGGGTCGGCTTTCTCGGACTGGTGGGCTTACAAGTTCGAGGTCTTCGACGCAATTCCTTACAACGGTGCGTTGATGCACAACGCAGGCATTGTTGTGTCCTTTAACTCGGACGATTTAGAACTGGCTCGTCACCTAAACCACGAAGCAGCCAAAGCAATGAAATACGGCGGCGTATCCCGCGAGGATGCGTTGAAGTTCGTAACGCTAAACCCGGCCAAGCAACTTCGCATTGACGAGCATGTGGGATCACTGGAACCGGGTAAGCATGCCGACATTGCCATTTGGAGCGGAGATCCACTTCAGATTACATCTCGGTGCGAGCAAACGTGGATCGATGGCGTGCAGCATTTCGACATTGAGAAGGCTAAGCAGCGACGTGCTGCAGAAGCCAAAGTGCGAGAGCAACTCGTGCGGATGATTCTGGATTCTGGCGAGTCCATGAAGAAGCCGGGCGAGAAAGACAAAATGTGGCGGGACCTGTTTCCACGGCACGATGAATTCTGTGGCCACGGGCACTAAGGAGACACAACGATGCATACATCTATCAAGAGAATCTCCATCTGTTTGCTGTTAGCGTTCGTCGCAACGGTATACGCCGGACCAGAGATACCTGGTGCCCCGCAAGAGCAGCCAATTGCCATTACGAATGCGACGATCCACCCGGTTTCGTCGCCAGTGATCGAATCCGGCACGGTGATATTCGACAAAGGGCGTATCACGGCGCTAGGCACAAACATTGCCATTCCAGACGGCGTCAAAGTTATCAAGGCACCCGGCAAACACGTGTACCCTTCAACACAGACGGCGTCCTTGGTTTGATCGAGATTAATGCCGTTCGGGCCACCGACGATCGTGGTGAAGTTGGTCGGCTCAATATGAATGTAAAGGCACAAAAGGCGGTCAACCCTGATAGCGAACTAATCCCAGTGACGCGATCCGGCGGAGTCCTGTTTACGTTGACAGTTCCAACGCGAGGACTGATTACCGGTACGTCAGCGATCTTGCAACTGGATGGCTGGACGACGGAAGACATCACACTTCGGGCTCCTGCCGCGATGCATATCTCGTGGCCGTCGTTAAACGAACATCAGCATCATGACCACAACCATGAAGAACACGCCCACGGGTTGGCTGAACAGATTCATAAATTGGACGAGGTCTTTGACAAGGCAAACGTCTATCGCACCGCGCGTGACGCTGGAGCTGAGCAGCCCGTCGATTTGCGTTGGGAAGCAATGTTGCCCGTGCTAGACCAGGAGATCCCGATCGTCGTCAACGCTCATTCGGCAACGCAAATTCAGTCGGCTGTGGCGTTCGCGAACAAGCGAAATCTGAAACTGATCATCTATGGAGGTAACGACGCAGAGGCCGTTGCTCCCCTGCTAATTGCCGAAGAGGTTCCTGTCATTGTTAGCGGTGTGTATCGCCTGCCTCGGCGAAGAGATGCACCTTACGATCACGCTTACACCCTTCCGTCCAGACTTCAGCGTGCGGGCGTGCAGTATTGCATCGCCGGTTCGTCTCGCTTTGATGCGTCGAATATCCGAAATCTGCCGTATCACGCGGCGATGTCGATTGCGTTCGGTTTGTCGAAGGATGAGGCCCTCAAAGCAATTACGCTTTCTCCGGCGGAGATCCTGGGAGTGGATGCGTTGGTCGGCTCGATCGAAAAAGGGAAGCATGCGTCGATCATCGTTGCCGATGGCGACATATTCGATACAGCGACCGAGGTGACTGCCGCGTTCGTTCAAGGTCGGCGTGTCGAACTCGACGATCGTCAAAAGCGACTGTACCGCAAGTACCAAGCCCGCCAAGAACAACTGAAGTAAGGCCGCGGCGATCGCCGCAGACTTAGCAGTAAATGCGAGCATGTTCCCGCCACTCGGTACTACGATCGCTGGATTTTGCTGCCGCACGTTGTTAGCGTCACTCGTTCGATTCTCCCGATTGAGCCAATTACGTCGGCACCAGCAAAACAGTACAGCAATGCTATGACAGCAAGCCGATACTGTCATTGAAAGTGCTCGCTTGCACTCGACCCCGAAGGAACGTCGTAGGGAACAGTACGGATGCAAGCTTCAAAAACGACGAATCACACTGCAGGATGCGGGGAATCAAAAATGCTGCGTGCCAGCCTCTTTATCGCTTTTACACTCACGCTGTTTGTTGTGCCCACCGAGTCCGCCAACGCTGGCTGGGACGAGTGGCATGCCTTCTGGCACCGAGCTCATATCGACAAGCTTCGCAACAACTGCTGGCCTCAGCCATTCCAAAAGGCTGACAGACGCGCAGTTTGCCAAACACTCTCTATGCAACTTGCAAAGGGATGGCAGCGTCAAAACACGTTGTCTGCAGTGTACTTCGATCAAGACACTCAGGCTTTGAACGAAGCTGGCCGACGCAAGTTGGCTTCGATCGTCACCAGCTCACCAGCTGAGTACAAGACGGTATACGTAGTTCGCTCTTACCAGCCAGGTGCGCAAGAGCGACGCGTACAGTCTATCCAAGAAGCAAGTATGGACATGTTCGAGTTTGAAACTCCTGTCCAAACAGTTAATCGCGAGCCACGAACTTGGCCTGCTGATTACATTGACGCGGTCAACCGAGCTATCGAGTCATCGATGCCAGAGCCACGTCTGCCGGAACGACAGGCAACGACCAACTAGATTCGACCACGAATCACAGTTCTTATCGCGAAAGCGGGCAAGGGAAATCCTTGCCCGCTTTTTTTGTGGCATAGTTGTTCATAAAAACCAATCACAACACGCAGCAGCAGTCGCCAGCGCACCGTGAATTCAACAGACGCTCGCCGTCCAATTCGTGCAGAACGAGGCTGCCAAAACTTGTCAAATCAGGCAACTGTTTTGCACCGTTTTTTGATCCAAATGAACCGTGGCTCCTGGCGAATGCTCTACGCGGCAAGTTTGCTGCTACGCCACTTTTTTGGCGAGTACTTTCAAGTTTTTGAAACGCTTGATTTGTGTCATGCGAACCAACTCCGATCATGGAGCACACTTCTAACTTGGGCAATTCTGTCGGGTTCGGTGACAAAGGGTAATCAAACCCACCGGGGCAAAGTTGGAGGCTGAACAATGGAACAGAACTATTACGAATTGGCGTGCGAACTGGCAATCGATGCCGTCGAGAATCACATCGAGAGCCGAAGAGGCATTTGGCATCTTGAACGTGAGGACTTGTTGTGCATTTATGACAACAATCCATACGAAGATGATCCCGACGCTAGACCCCGCCAAAACTTCCGAATCGCACGCAGGCTACGGGAAGAGGGAATCGCGATCCTAGGTCATGGACATGACGAGGATCATTACTCGACGACGATCCTACTGGATTGCAGTTGGGACCGAATTCCTGTCGTGAAGCAAATCATCTCGGAAGAGGTCGAAGAGACACTCCGAGAGCTCTACTCCGATCTGTAGTCGACACGCACTACGAATCTAGCAGTCCACCGACGAAGACACCGCGGCAGGCGTTGTCGCCCTCACCAATGCCACGAGGCAACGCCTGCTGCTTGAGTCGACCTTGTTCTATTGTCTGCTGCATTGGATTCGAGCAGCTACAGCGGCGGCGGAACTAGCTCTGCAAGCCTTCGGTGCGTTCCAGAAACACATTCAATCCGTGAATGGCATGGTACAGTGCGCCGCATTCCAAATGATGATCTTCGGCTTCTTCAAGCAAGCTGCAAAGCCGATTCACAGCACGCAGCACCCACGTTTGCTTTAGCTCCGACGGAGGCA
>CAYQMZ010000285.1:0-312 GCA_964418725.1 uncultured Pirellulaceae bacterium | reverse complement strand
ACGCCAGAACTTTGGCGTTATCCGCTGATACTCCCGGTCGAGCAAAGTAGTTGTTGGAGAACGAGCCGTCTGCATTTTGGAATTGCTTCGCAATGTCAGCGAATTCCCGAAGGTGATCCGCGGCTTTTCCCCAAACCGAGCCGGCAAGTGGCTCGCTACTCTCGAACTTGCGTTTTTCCAACGCCATCGCAATTCCGATCAATCGATGCGTCCCACCGCAAGCTCGGCCGGCCGAACTCTGACTCAGTTCATGCTGGACCAACCGCGCTATCGACCACTCTTGGGTATCTGCGGCCACCCACCTGTGAGAGG
>CAYQMZ010000284.1:0-8700 GCA_964418725.1 uncultured Pirellulaceae bacterium | reverse complement strand
CTAAGGAAACCTCGCCACGCTTGGCCTCCAGCAGATCCAGGATCGCCGCCGAAGCCGATTGGCAACGGCTCGTCCATCGCTTGGCCACCCGAAATCGTCGTTTCGTTTCGCAATTCGCCGTTTCGGTAGTAGGCCAACTGATCGCCATCTTTGACGACCGTGTTGTAGACCCACTGATCCAGTGGCAAGTTCGAATCTGCGTAGGCAAGGTCGTCACCGAATCCGCCATCCATGTGGTATTCAAATCGGTTCGGCGTGAACTTAATGAACTCACGTGGCGATGTGTCACTTCCGTTTTCGCCCCAGCGGCTGCCAATCACGATATCGTTGTTCGGTGAAGCCTGTTCTGGCGGCAGCTTGCCCCAGAAGGCCCACGTGAAATCATTCTCGAGTGACATCACAGGAATGAAACCTGCTTCCACCCACTGCGACTGACCATTCAGGCCAAGAACCGTGCCGCGTTCTTCGTCTTCTACCCAAACCGTTCCGTCTGTGCCAATCCCGTCAAGATCCCAATCGTAGATGAAACCCTCAAAGCCATCATCGACGAGGTTTCGTGCGACATCGCCGTCGCCATCATCCAGCGGCCAATGTTGGTACAGCGTCTGACCATTGGCTGCCGTCGCCAAAACCAAGCCCAATGCAAGTGCCGAACATCTCACGACGAGCGTCGACCATGTTGTCTTCCTCATTTTACTCCCTCTCAATGTTGTACAGATGACCAACCCCGGGCGTGAGTCTAAGCCAGGCCAAAGGCCAGGTCAAATTTGTGACATGCACAGAGGGTGCAAGAAATTCGGGACGTAGCCCGCTGCTCTATGGAGCGATAGATATCGCAATATTCGGCCTGCCGTGTTGAAGCCCCAAATCCCCCCAAGGCACTCAACTGTTTGTAACAAGTTGTAGAAGCAGCGCAACGTTCCGCCGCTTGGCCCATGAGCCGCAGTTTTGGCAGAATCCCGTACAACGCCAGCTTTAAGAGAATCGCCGGCGACCCGCTGCGTTCCAAAGTGTGGCCACTTCAGCTCCGCGGTTTGCAACCGGCTTTAGCGTATCGTTTTGCCAATTCAACGGAGATCGACCCGGCGGCTACTGCGAAGTATTCACAAGTCACCGCCAGGGAACTCACCGATGTTTCAAAATGTTTCAGCGAGGCGTTTGCACAGGCAAGGTGGCTTGCTGAGTTGGTTGGTATGTCGCCGGATTCTGGTTGGGAAATTGTTGAGTTCCAGACGCCTGCGGCGCGTTTGCAGATGCCTGTGGACCTTGCGTGGCAGCTTGCTGAGCATTGGCCGCTGCAGTTCGACGATACTCCTGCAATTGGGCGTAGTTTTCCATTTGCTTTTGCGCCCACTGTTGCCGCTGTTGCATTTCAGCCTGATTCTCGAAGTTCAGCTCCAACACTTGAGGCGGCTCTACCTCTAGACGAGTAGCCATACCGTGAATGCACCAGCCATGTGGTTCTTGACGAAGAAGCCAGACACATTCAAAACTCTTTTGAACTCCGGCCTCGCGTTCGTTCTGCCAAACCGTCATCACATGAGCTTCTTGGTTTTCAAGCAGCTGACTTTCCGAAATTGAAAACTGAGCATCCGGGAAACCGTCTCCCGAAATCGCCAGTCCATTCTTCCACGCTTCCTGTTGAGCTCCGGTCGTCAACAAAGCTGTCGCTGTTTCGTGATCCCCTGTCTTTACCGAGACAAGGAAGTCGTAAACAGCCTGACGCGGGTCGGTGTAAGAAGCCTTCGGACGCTTCGCGACAAACCCCGGCATACTGTTGGCCGTAGGGGCCGCGGCGTTCGCGACGGCAGGTCCCGGTGTTGACGTCGTCTGTGTGCTGCCAGGCGCGTTGGCGGATGGGGTTGTCGATTCACTGCAACCGATTGCTAGCGATAGCGCAACGGTGATAGAGAAAACTGCAATCCTTCGCATACTCAGACTCCTACCTGGATCAGGTCAATTCACGGACCAATTTTGGCGGCGGAGTGTCGCAGCCTGCCAGGCAGCCGTCAACAGCAGTTGCAGACGTCTACTGGAGCACTTCTACCGGCCCACGTCTACCGGACCTCGTAATGTCAAACGACAGGCTGGCAGCCTGTGCTACGGATTCACTCCTCACCTAAAGCCCGATCGACCAAACGACCAGCAGTGCAATGCTAGTCACGCCAAAGATGATCGTCAGGAATACGGCGAGACTGCCCAGGCCGGTGAAATCGACGATGGAAGTGCGAAACGCGATCACCGTTAACAAAGTCATCGTTCCCAACAAGTATTGCCCACGCGAAATCACTGCGAAAGCAATCGCCGCAAAGCCAGTCAGCACGAGCAACTCGAACAACGTGAATCGAGTTGCTCCGGTGCTTGGGGGAAGTGAATTCGGACGGCGACGCATGAGAACGAACGACTGGTCAAACAGCCAATGAGAACAACTTCGAAGCTCGCAAGATGCCTTCGCGAGAGAGCTACTTTCTAGTTCTGCCGTCACGCTTGATTTTGTCAAGCAGTTTCGTCAGCCGAGCGACATCATCGTTCCGCTTTGCGAATAGGTTTGTTGTCTCATACGGATCGATTGATAGATCGTACAACTGACCGGTGGGCTCGCCTTCAGGAATGTTCTTAATCTGCTTCGGCGCACTAAACCCGCCCGACCCTCGGAACGGAATGAATTTCATATTGCCATCGCGAACCATATAGAAGTTGCCGGTGGAGTTAACAACTAGCGTTTCTCGATTGCCTTCCAGCTTGCCTCGCAACAGGGTTTCGCCAAAGTCGATGCTGTCTTCCGCCGCATCTTGCTGAAGCTCGTGTCCAACGATTCCCGCACACGTCGCAAACACGTCCGTCAAACACACTAGTTGGTCCGTACTCTTTCCCGCGACGCCTGTCTCTGCAAACTTGCGTGGCCAACGAACCAACAACGGCATACGGTGACCGCCCTCCCAGGCATCTCCCTTCATTCCACGGAAGTTTCCAGTGCTCTTGTGCCCGTACTTGGTTTCATCTGTTTCGTACCAAACGGGACCGTTGTCCGACGAGAAAATCAACAGCGTGTTCTCAGACATTCCCGTCTCGTCCAAAGCTCGCATCACGCGTCCCACGGTATCGTCAACCTGCTGAACGAAGTCACCGTACAACGGCACATTCGACTTCCCAGCAAACTCACGTGTCGGCAACCACGGAGTGTGTGGAGCTGGAAGCGCCAGATACAAGAACAGAGGCTTACTACCGCGTTCAAAGTGATGATCTTGAATCTCTTTCTCTGCTCGCGTCGTTAATTCAGGCAGCACATCGATGTGTTTGAAGCCGGGAGCCAAACCGCCCTTTCGCCAGAAGGCACCCTGAATCGGACTCCAACCGGGCGAGTTACTGGCTGCCACCGTATCCGTGGGAGCGGCAACCGGTTCGTTGCCTTCGATGTAATAGAACGGCGGAATATCAAGCGACGACGGGATGCCAAAATACGTATCGAATCCTCGGTCGATCGGTCCACCATGATGCGTCTTTGATCGGTCGCGATCTTCAATTTGAAAACCCAGATGCCATTTCCCAACCATCGCGGTATGGTAACCGTGCTCCTTCAGCATCGCGGGCAGGGTCAATCGTCCTTGTTCGATGACAGGTTGATTTCGCCATTTCAATTCCGTGCGAAATGGATAACGACCTGTCAGCAAACCGTACCGCGTCGGCGTGCACCAAGAAGCAGGCGCATGAGCGTCCGTGAATCTCAGCCCTTCCTTCGCAATTTGATTGATGTTCGGCGTTTGCATCTTTGACGACGAATTGTTACAAGCCGGATCGCCCCAACCCAAATCGTCGGCAAGAATGATGACGATGTTAGGTTGCTCCGCAGCATCGGTGCGAAGAAAACAGATCGACGCGATCAACAGCGTGCCAAGTATCAAAGCGAAACGATTGAGACCAAACATTTACAACACCACTTGAAGTCGGAAGTTCACAGAACCGGCATTGTAAGCCACTTACGCCCCCGTTGCTTGGGGGCAAACCGGCGCTCAGCGACTTCCCACAAACGTGCCCCAATATTGCGACCCAGCGAGTGAATTCAATGCGACCGATTTGCAGCGTTACCGTGGCAGCCATACTCACCCTCATGTCGCCGCTACGCGCGGACGATGCCAAATCGTTGCTGCCCGCCGAAGGGCAGATCGTGACCGTTGCGGGTGCGGGAGGAAAACAAAACAACGGCAACGTGGGGAAATTCGATCAGGTAAATGTCGGACAGACCTTCGGCGTGGAGGTCGGTCCGGATGGCGCGTTGTACATCTGCGAAGTCGAAAACCACCGCCTCTGGAGACTCGACCCAACAATTCAGAAGATGGCCGTTATCGCAGGTAACGGACGACGAGGTTACAACGGCGACGGTGGCTTGGCCACAGAAGCTTCGATGAATGAGCCCTACGAAGTTCGGTTCGATCAATCGGGAAATCTGTACGTGGTCGAAATGCAAAACCACGTCGTGCGACGTATCGACGCAACAACGAAACAGATCACTACCGTCGCTGGCAACGGTCAGCGTGGCTACGCGGGTGACAACGGACTGGCCACTAAGGCAAAACTGAATCGCCCCCACAGCATTGCTATTCATGGGAACTTTTTATTCATCGCCGACATCGGCAACCACCGCATTCGCCGCGTTGATCTGAGAACCAACATCATCGACAGCATTGCGGGCAATGGCGAAAAGCAACTACCGCGCGCAGGCAAAACGACGGGCCAACCAATGGTCGGCCCACGCGCGCTGTATGCCACGGAGGACACGCTTTGGATTGCGCTACGCGAAGGGCATAGCATTTGGAAACTTGATCTGAACAGCGAATTGTTGCAACACGTGGCCGGCAGTGGCGAGAAAGGATACTTTGGCGACGACGGCCCCGATGGATCGGCACTGACAGCCAAATTCAACGGACCGAAAGGGATCGTCGTAGACGAAAACCATCGAGCCTATGTCGTCGATACGGAAAACCAGGTGATACGCCGCATCGATACCAAACGTGGGACAGTAACCACCGTCGCAGGCAACGGAAAGCGTGGTTGGAGCGGTGACGGAGGCCCTGCCAAGTTGGCCTCGACCGACCGCCCTCACGGAATCTGCGTGAACGGCAAAGGAGTCATCTTTATCGGCGACACAAACAATCACCGTGTCCGCGCCGTTCGAGACACGCCCGCTTCCCCTTGAGCTGTCGAGAAACTTTTACTTCGAACGAACCATCACTAAATGATTGCCCGCACAAAGCTACCCAGCCGTCCGCCTAGCTGAACTAACTCTGCGTTTGCGGCTGGCAAACCATGGGGAAAGCAACACAACGCAAAGTTGGGCTGCACTGGCGCTTGGTTCCGGAACGGCGCGAGCTTGGCTGGTTGATCCGAAGTGACCTGACAACACCAAGAAATCGGTGAAGTTGACTTCATCATCGCAGTTCGTGTCGGCAACCAAGTCATCAAAGAGATCCGTCCTTGAATTGCCGAAGTCATTGGACAACAGAAGAAAGTCAGCAAAGTCGGTGTGCCCGTCCGCGTTGATGTCTCCGTTCACGACAGCAACACACGGAGACGGAACGGTGATTTTGAAGTCATCGAAGAAGACAACTTCGTCTTTCGAGGTCGCCCACTGCGTTCCACTGCCGCCGAAGAACGTGCTGAAGTAAAACTTGTCGATGCCCAGACGCTCGCTATCACGAAATCGCAAGTCGTCTACGTCAAGAACTTTCTCTCCATCTAGCCAGGCGATGAACTTGCCGTCGTGTTCGCCCGGAGTATTCATCTCCAATCGATGCTCAACGTGGTACCAGCGGTCCGACTCAAACACTTTCCACGTACCGCTATCGTCCCAGCGGAAATCCTCTCCGAATTGCGTGGGCTGATCAGGGTGGTAGATGTACTGGTTTATGTTCGCCCTTGCCGGCGACGTTCGCGAGCCTGCTGAGCCATCCGTACGCCAATGCATGCGAGTCGTGAATCCGTCGCTGCCGTTCGGTGTGTTGCCGCCCGTGTTGGCGGCTCCTCCAGCAAGCCCCGGCAGTTTTCCACCCCGCACGAAGTCGAACCCTTCGCCAAACTTGATTCGGTACTCAACTTTCGCGGCTTCGTACGACTTGTCAAAATCCAGTTGCCACTGAGCACCAGTTTCTTTCGATCCGAAGAGATCCGCTGGGTACGAAACGGCCAGCGAATTGCCGTCAAATGCATCGTCCCCCGCAACAACCGCCACACGGCCCTCGTCGACACCGTTATTCCAGCGAGGAGTATCCCAATCAACATTGAGCTCCTGCCTCGTATAACTCCCAACTAACTGGGAATCGAAATTCGTTTCGAAAATGACTTCGGCTTTCGCCTGAGATATCAAGCACAACCAAAAGACTAAGCGACACACAGTTTTCAAATTCATGTTTGCATTGTAGCCAACCGTGCTGTCACGTCGCTATTTGCATTTGTACAGAACGAACAAGATCGCCGTGAACCAGCTTTAAAGTTCACAGCCGTGATCGGTTTCCAACCGTCGCCCCTTACTTTGGCTCACCACTCCCACGAGCGTACTCTGTGACTCATAAGTCTGCTCGCAATAAAACCACCGATCCATTCGAGAAGTGTTCCGATCCTGGACAGTTCAAAAGCCTCTCTTGCTCGAGGCAGAGCGGCTAAGTATTGCCGAGCGATACGGACTATAATCCTCCGATTGCTGATCCCCACACACGACGAGTCGTCATCATGTTACTTCGGTTTTCTGCGTTCTTGCTTATTGGTCTCTTCGCTGTTCCCCTGTTGGGAGAAGACAAGGAAGAGTCCAAAGGCTGGGACGTCGAAACTTCTTTCAACGCTTCACAAGAGCAGAACATTGACGTTACCGAAGGGACCTGGATCAACCTGGACGTCAGCCCTGACGGAAAGCAGATCGTCTTTGACTTGCTGGGTGACCTCTATTTGATGCCGATTGATGGAGCCAACGGAAGTCAGACGCCTACGAAGCTCACGAGTGGCATCGCGTGGGACATGCAACCGCGTTTCAGTCCCGATGGCAAAACGGTCGCGTTCACGAGCGACCGAACGGGGACGAACAAGAAGGCGGGAGACAACATCTGGACGATCGGAGTCGATGGCGAGCAACTGACGCAAGTGACTCAAGAGACCTATCGTCTGCTGAACGGTCCGGCTTGGTCGCCTGACGGGCAATACATCGTTGCTCGAAAGCACTTCTCGAGTCGGCGGTCCCTGGGGGCCGGCGAAATGTGGATGTATCACCGCAACGCTGCTAACGCGAAGTCGCAGTCGGGAATTCAGCTGACGAAAAAGCCGACGGACCAAAAGGACGTCAACGAGCCAATCTTCTCACCCGATGGCAAGTACCTGTACTACTCCGAAGATGTCTCGCCTGGCAACACTTTCGAATACGACAAAGACTCGAACAAACAGATCTATGTGGTAAAGCGTCTGGACCTCGAGACCGGCGAAACGGACACCTATATTTCTGGTGCCGGTGGTGCCTGCCGTCCCACACCTTCGCCGGATGGTCGCCACATCGCGTTCGTACGAAGGTTGGGTGCGAAGACTGGCTTGCATCTGTTCGATACTAAGTCGGGCGAAGTACGTTTGATCTACGACCGACTTGAACGCGACATGCAAGAGGCGTGGGCCATCCACGGCGTCTACAGTAGCTTCGCATGGATGCCCGATGGCAAATCGATTGTTGCCTGGGCCAAGGGAAAGTTGCGCCGCATTGATGTTGAATCAGGAAACGCCAAAATCATTCCGTTTCACATCAAGGACACGCGTAAGGTAGCTGAGGCTGTTCGATTTCCGATCGACGTCGCACCGGACGAATTCGACGTGAAGATGCTTCGGAACGTTACTACGTCTCCGGATGGGAAGACGGTGGCATATCAGGCGCTAGGTCACATTTATCTGCGATCACTTCCCGATGGCGAACCAAAGCGACTCACCACGCAGAACGATCACTTCGAATTCATGCCCAGTTTTGCTCGCGATGGGCAGCAGATTGTCTATGCAACTTGGCATGATGAACGACTCGGCGACATTCGCATCGCGCCCGCGCAGGTCGGTGCAACAGGGAAAGTGATCACCAAGGAACCTGGGCACTATCGGAATCCTGTTGTTTCGCCAGACGGCCAGCAAGTTGTCTTTGAGAAAGCCGGCGCGAGCTCGCTTGTCTCGCCCACTTGGTCGCACAATCCTGGTCTCTACGTACTTCGCGAGGGAGATGCGGAACCAGAATTGATAACAAAGTCCGGCCGTGGTCCGTCATTCGGGGCCACCAACGATAGGATCTTCTTCACGCAGGGCAACAGCGAGAAAGAGGCCGACAACCTGGGGCTCTATTCGATCAATCTTGACGGAACTGAAAAGCGTCAGCATTACACCAGCACGTGGGCGACCGACTATGTAGTGTCACCCGACGAGAAGTGGGTCGCGTTTGTTGAGCGTTTCCGCGTCTATTTGGCTCCATTTTTGAAGACTGGTGGCACGGTGAAAGTTGGCCCTGGAGCCAGCAATCTGCCGGTTGCGAAAGTGAGCGAAGAGGCAGGCGAGTGGATTCACTTTGGCGGCGACAACAAGAGCCTGCACTGGTCCCTTGGCCCCGAGCTATTCAGTGTAGATCTCGACACGGCATTCCAATCACTCGCCGATGGTGACAAGGAAACAAAGCCCTCAGACGACGTCACCACCGTC
>CAYQMZ010000283.1:0-8741 GCA_964418725.1 uncultured Pirellulaceae bacterium | reverse complement strand
TGCAGGATAGCCACCTTGCCACCAGAGTCTCCCAGTAGCTTGACCATCGCGTCACCTGCCAGGCGACCGCCCTGCAAGTTGTCGGTCGCCACATGGCACACAACCTTGGCATCGTCGCCGACATAGGCTAAGTCGTTGGTGAAGACTGGAATACCGGCGTCATTCGCCTTCTTGATCGCGGGCCCAATCGACGACTTGTCGCACGGATTGATGATGATTGCCGAGACACCTTTGACGATAAAGTCATCGATCTGATCAGACTGCTTCTTTACGTCACTGTCACCCGAGACGACTTCCATTTCGTAGCCAGCCTCGGCAGCGGCTTCTGACATCGAGTCCGCGATAATCTTGAAGAACGGATTGGTGAGTGTCAGAGCGGAGTACCCAATTGTTCCTTTGGCCTGCGACGCCGTGGGCGTATTGTTCTGGGCTGACTTGCTGGAACAGCCCGCAATCAGCGCGGCGATAAAGAGTGCAGAGACGGAAAGGGAAAGCCTGGGGAAAGACATAGAGCGTTCTCAGCAGCTAGAGAGAGGAAAGACTCACTTCATTGGCATGTTTTATTGCAGATTGTCGCTGAATAAAACAGGTAGCGAGACTTGTAGCCATGTCTTGCGACACGCAATTGGTGAATCGACCCGGAGGCAGCTTGGGCTTCCAGTGGCCCCGCTCGACGTCAAAAGAGGATGTAGCCGAAAATCAGGATAATCAGCATCCCGAATGCCAATCCGTAGCGGCGATAAACGGCTAGCATACCGCCAAGCAGTATCAGCGGTGACTTGGAGAATCCTGCCGCCAGTCCTCCGTAGAAGATGGGAGCAGCTGCGAGACAAATGACGGTCATTAATCCTAGCAGGTGATAGAGCGAGAACTGTGCCGCCTGCAGTCCTGAGAAATGAGCTCTCGTATCAAACGATTTGATGAATTGCTTGACGTCGTTGGGCATGGTTGTCATTGCCCAGGCGATTGCCGCCATCAGGACGACTCCGAAGCCAAATGTGGCAGCGATCGGAATCACCAGGTCGCCAGGTTCGAATCCCGAGTTGGGACTCTCGATCGACTGTCGCTGAAGCGTGGAAAGCGGTAGCTCGAACCGAGTCGAGACAAGGATGCCAAGTAAGATTAGAGAGGCGGCCGGCACAAGGAACTCATGTAACAGCGTAAGACCGATCGCGGCAATCCAGATGCACAGAAAGATTCCATCCAGCCCCCAGTAGGCCAACGGCATGTAGGCTGCCGACACCACGCCCGTCAGCATCGCTGTGTACCACAACGACTGCTGTCTGTCCCGCGACCTTAGTTCGCTGACTACGGCATCATCTGCGTTCGCGGAATCCATTGGCGGCCATCCGACGGGATGTAAAGAAAAAGGCGAGCCACCACAAAGGATGCTCGCCTTACGATGTTTTCAACTATCAAAGCGTTCTACGCTTCAGCAGCTTGGTCCTGCGAAGCCCGACGGTCTACGATGCGACTGGCAACGATGCCCAGGTTCTTCATCGATAGTAGGTGAGCGTAGATTAACTCAAGCGCTCCACTCTTCACCATCTCGCTGAGCTTGTCGCCCTCGAGGTTGATCAACTTCTCACGGTTGATGACCATGAAGCCTGTTAGCTTCACTTCGCCACCACCCTGAAGGTTGATGCGTGCCTCGCGACTGTCCAGCAATTCCAGCTCTTGCAGTTGCTTGCAGAAGACTTCGGTCAACATCGAGTTCTTTTGATACTCTTCGTTGAACTTCAGCAAGCGGTCAAGGAATTCAGATTTCTCGCCTTTGTCGTCGAACAACTTTTGGCCACGGCCTTCTTTGTTACAGCCCTGCCAAGTTTCGTCGATGCAAAGAGTGAACCGCGTGCGGTCTTCGTTTGCTGCGAATACGAAAGGATAGCGACGAATGAACGCTGGGATGTACTTTGCGTCCCATTCGCCATCCTTGTTCACGTACAGGTTCTCGTTTTCTTGCAGACCAAGTACGACGAAAGGAATGACTTCCCCTTCTTTACCTGATGGTGCAAAAACGACGGTGTACTCTTGAGCACATGCTGCGATTTCTTGTGCAACAAGAGGTACCGCGCGAAGTTCGCGAGCGAATTCGTACGGAATGCCGCCTTCTACGCTTAGCTCACCATGTTGCTTCGCGTTCACCGGGACTACTTGCTCGTAGATCATCAACTGTTTTGCCATCTATCTCTCCTGGCTGGTAAGCGAGCGGCCGCTATTCCTGTTCCACAGAACATTCCATGGGAATCGAATTATGACCGTCTGAAAGTATGATCCCCTTTATCACCCATTTGTCACGCAAAATGAGGATGTTTGGGGGATATCTGCAGTGTGACGCGGACTTTGTCGAATGGTTCCCTGAGAATATATCGAGCACTTACGACGATTGCGATCAAAAAAACGACTGCGCGTAAGAATCGTCCGCCCCAATTGGAAGCAAGCCTATCGGCTTACAACCAGGACGGCCATGTCCGCATTCAAATTCGGATTATTGTTCGCGGGAATCTTAGTCTTCTTGGTAGTGTCCAAGTAAATAGCGTCGTGAATCGTCGCATTTTTGGTCCGACACAACTCTTCCACATCGTTGATGCTCGGGAAACGACGATTGGGCGTGTTGTACCAGTCGTAGTCATAGCCACCCGGCGCCTTGGGGGATCGACCACGCTCGACGTAGTCCTGGCGCAAAGCAAGAAATGCAAAATTGTGGAAGCTCACGATCGACCGTTTGCCTACCCTCAGCATTTCATCCAGCAGCATCTCGATATTCGCGACAACCTGCAGTGTTTCACTTAGGACCACCACATCGAATTGCTGATCCCTGAACGGAGAAAGTCCTTGGTTTAGATCGTGGTCGATAACGTTCAGGCCGAGTTCGGCCGCACGGTGGATGCCATCCTGTGCGACCTCCACGCCAACCAACCGCGCGTAGCCGAGGTCTCGTAAGGCTGCGAGTAAGGCGCCGTCCCCACAGCCCAAGTCTAAGACTGAGGCTTCTTTGGGGATCAGATCAACGATCAGGGATTTCTCCTCCGTGAGCGTTGGTGGAGTGGTCGCGACACTTGGCGAATCGCTTGCGTCGTCTGCCAGTTTGGCTTGAATCAGTGGTGCGTATTGTTCGATGTCAGCGTCTATCAGAAAGGCATCGTGTCCAGCGACGGTAGTAATTTCCGCGTAGGTCACCGGTTTGTCCAGCGCAGTCAGCGCGTTTACTAAGTCACAGGACTGCTGTGGAGAAAATAACCAGTCGCTACTGAAACTGATCAGTAAGAAGTCACAACTGGCATCCTCGAACGATCGCATTAGTGCAGTTCTATCCGCACCCAGATCGAACAAGTCCATTGCCATCGACAGCGTGATGTAGCTGTTTGCGTCGAACCGAGAGGTGAACTTTTGGCCTTGATGGGCGAGATACGAACCAATGCTAAAGCGTTGTTCGAACGCTGAAACAATTTGGCGTGGATCGTGGCGATCGACGGCAAACTTGTCCTCCATCGCGTCGCTGGAGAGGTAGGTGATGTGTCCCAACATTCTCGCAATTGCGAGACCGGTGTTGGGGTGGTCTGGTTTGTCGTAGTACTGCCCGTTTGCAAAGTGCGGATCGGATTGAATTGCGTTGCGAGCAATCACATCAAAGCCCAAAGCTTGTGTGGTAAGTCTGGCGGACGTAGCAAGCGCGATGCATGTGTCGGTGCAGTCTGGATAGCGTGTGACCCAGCCCAGTGTTTGATGTCCGCCCAGTGAACCGCCCACGATGGCTCGCCACTTGGTGATGCCCAGGTGCTCGGCAAGTCGATGCTGAATCCCCACCATGTCGCCGATGGTGATCGTGGGAAAATCTGCTCCGAAGGGTGTGTCACCGCTCGGCCGCTTATCACCGGGCCCGGTAGTACCTCGGCAGCTTCCCAAAACGTTTGGGCAGACGACAAAAAAACGATTGGTATCGATCGCCTTACCAGGGCCAATCAGTTGCTCCCACCAACCCGGTGCGTCGTCAGGGCCGTGACTGGCGGCGTGAGAGTCGCCGGAAATCGCATGGCAAAGGAGAACTGCATTGGAGCGTGCCTCGTTTAATGTTCCCCAGGTCTCGAATGCGCAGCGTACTGTGGGAAGTTCACCGCCAAGTTCCAGGGCAATCGGCCCCTGGAGCTCGACGGTTTGCAAATGTTGCAGCGGTCCATCGATGCGTACGTCGTCGGTACTGGAGAAATCCATGTGTTCTCAGTCCCACTGTTACGCTATCCGGATCAATTCGCAGGTAACTAACTCGCGGCAGCCAAGGCCTGCGTCAGGTCTGCAATGATGTCTTCGGCGTCTTCGATCCCGACGGAAACTCGAATGTACTCTGGAACCACCCCCGTCTTTTGCTGCTCTTCCGGAGTCAGTTGTTGGTGCGTCGTACTGGCAGGGTGAATGACTAACGTCTTCGCGTCGCCAATGTTGGCCAAGTGTGAACAAAGCTGACAGGCGTTGATGAATTTCTTGCCTGCTTCCATGCCGCCCTTGATGCCAAAACCGAGGATAGCTCCTTGTCCCTTGGGAAGGTACTTTTGGCCGCTCTCATAATGCTTGTGAGATTTCAGCCCTGGGTAGTTGACCCATTCCACGTTGGGATGTGATTCCAAAAACTCAGCCACCTTCTGCGCATTTTCGCAATGCCGTGGCATTCGCAGGTGCAGCGTCTCCAAGCCTTGCAGGAATAGGAAGGCTGCAAATGGACTCATGGCGGCTCCCGTATCTCGCAGCCAGTGAGTTCGAACGTGAATCAGGTACGAAATGTTTCCCATTCCGCGAAGATGTTCTTCGAAGACCGCACCATGGTAAGAAGGCGACGGTCCGCAGAGCTCTGGCCACTTATCTGGATTGTCGGCCCATTTGAAGTTTCCGCTATCTACGACCGCCCCGCCGATGTGCGTGCCGTGTCCGCCGATGAACTTCGTTGTGCTGTAGACAACGATATCGATGCCATGCTGGATCGGCTGAAGAAGCATCGGTGTCATGACGGTGTTGTCGCAGACGACCGGAATGGCACCATGCGGAGCAGAATGCGCCGCATCGGCAATCGCTTTGAAATCTGGAACATCGTTCTTGGGGTTTCCGATGCTCTCCATGTAGACCAGTCGAGTGTTCTCGTCGACAAGACCATGGATCTCTTCCGGGTGATCGGGGTCGAAGAAGCGAACTTCGATACCTAGTTGCTTGAACGTCTGCGTAAACAGTGTCCAAGTTCCACCGTATAGCGAGGTACTGCTGACGATGTTCTGGCCCGAGTGTGCGAGTGTAAGAATCGCGGCGGTGATCGCCGACTGACCGGAAGCAAAACACAGGCCGGTCACACCACCGTCCAGTGCCGCGAGTCGTTTCTCCAGCACGTCGACTGTGGGATTCATCAGCCGACTGTAGATGTTGCCGAATTCGGTCAGGCCAAACAGGCTCGCAGCATGATCGGTGTCGTTAAACGTGTAGCTTGTCGTCGCATAGATCGGTACGGCGCGGCTGTTGGTTGCGGGATCGGGCTCTTGCCCAGCATGTAGGGCAAGCGTGCCCAGCTTGTGTTGCGGTGTATCGGACATTGTTCTTGTATCTTGAAGTTGTTGTGATCGGCGACTACGCATCCGGGAAGAATCGCCGCAGCGTCTCTTCCTTTGGCGGTTTACTGATGAGTGAGACAACGACCATAGCGATCAGCGAGCATGTGAAGATCGCGACCACGGGCATGATTTCATAGCCACCTAGGTCGATCGTGTAGGTGCGGTTTTTTCCGAAACCGGAATCGCGGAACAGGTAGAACCAACTGCCAAGGGTTGCCAGGATTCCTGCGATTGCTCCCGCTTTTGTCAGTTTCCGCCAGTACAGCGAAGCAAAGACAAGCGGAAACAAACTTGCGAATCCACTAAAGCACCAAACCCCCATCGCGAACACGCTTTTGTAACCTTGGAGGCTGAGGAAATACGTCAGGGCGACGACGACAATGATGAACCCGCGAGCGCACATCACGGTGCCCTTGTCCGACAGCTTATCTTTGCCCATGTAGTGCGAAACAATGTCCGTGGTGAACATGGTGCCCAGGCAAAGAAACTGGCTGTCTAGTGACGACATGATTGCGGCCAAGATCCCGGCGGTCAGCAGACCACCCAGAGCAGCACCTGTCTGCGTCTTCACCAAGAACGGAAGCACTGCGTTGGCATTGACGGCTCCATTAGGCAACGTTGGCAGCGGCGGCTTGGCTGGTACCAAACTGGAGGTCGCCCAAATGCCGATCAGCACGCAAGGCACCCAAACGATCATGATAAAGAATGGATGGCAAATTACCGGCAGCTTGAAGCTGTTGGCGCTCTTAGCGGTAAGCCAATGCTGGAACAGATGAGGGAACATACCCACAGACAACGGTACCAGTAGATACGTGAAGAACTTTGTCTTCGTCATGTGCATGCGAGTGACTTTCTCGACACTCACCGCTTCACTACAAGTCTTAAGACTTTCTATCAACGTGTCCTTGCCACCGAGCTTCATCGCGATGAAGTAGAACGTGACTACGCCCAGCACCATGAATACCAGTGTTTGGAACGTATTCGCCCAAGTCGTGCCACGCATGCCACCAAAGAACACGTAGATCAACACAACGGTACAGATCATCAGCGACCCGAGCCAAGGCGGGATACCGCCGTTGGTGCCGGCATTCTCAGTTGCAAACATCTCTGGGAACGCGCCAGTCGTTCCGGGGCCTCCGGTCATGGTTTGAATGACCGTCCCACCAGCCATCACTCCGATCAGCAGGTAGGGCACGACGAGTCCGACCAAAATCGGGAACAGCAGCAGTCCGATTGCGTCAGATTCCAATCGATCGCGGAAGTATTGAATCTGAGTTGTGTAGCCGTACTTGCGACCCAGCGAGTAGATCTTCACACCAATGACGAAGAAACACATCGAGTGAATAATGCCACTCGAAGATGCGAGCATTCCGTAGACTCCGATGCCTTCCTTGAAAGCCTCGCCGGTCGAACCGACCAACGCAAACGCCGTCATCGTCGTTCCGAAGATCGACATCAATAGCAGGAAGGGACCGATGGAGTGGCTGGCGAGCAGATAGTCGCTCTTGGTGCCACGCGATAGTCGACTTGAAAAGAAGCTGAGCCCCAACAAGCCACCTAAGTAGATCACAATGATCGTCAGTCGAAGCATTCCCGGGCTCATGATGTAGCCTCCCCACCTTCAGTGTGATCAGTCGTGTGACCTTCTGCGTAATCTAGTTCCTGCGGCCAAGCGAAGATCGTGGAAAGAAACCAAACCACGGAGGCGGCGATTGAAATGCCTGCGTGCCAAGCGAGTCCGATCGGGATGAAGCCGAAGACAAGGTCACCCTTGTCCCAATTCCAGTTGTCCTGATGCAAAATGATCAGCAAGACAACGAGTGCCCAGATGACGTATTTCATGAAAGCCCAGTGCGGAATGCGAAAAAGGAAGGATAGACAGAGGAGCTAACGAATTCGATTCGGTGGTCGCGTTCATCAGCGACGATCGCGATCTACGAAACCGCCACTCACTCCGCCGGAGCCACAATCTCGACTAGTTCGATTGCGGGTTCTTCGTTGCAGTGAATTATTGCTGTCCGACCGAATATTACCCTAGGTGAGTCCATGTCGAAATGCCGTTGAAGCTCAACATGGGGCGTTACCTGCCAAAGTTTCCCCAACTCCACACGTCGAAGCACGTTGTGATTGATCAGGGCTCGACCCAGCGGAATCGATTGCGACTCGATTTCCTCGCGAACAACCGGGCTCAGGTATTGCGTATGCAGCCGTACGATGCCAAACATGACCATGCGGTCATCGGATTGGCGGCTGAGCAGGATCTTTCGGCAATACGTGGTTCCGGAGTGCTGGACTTCCAGCACATGTACATTCACTGGGCACTGGTGATGAGACTCCAGTGTGACCGTCATGTGGTGATTGTGATCCAGGAGCGAGCCGTAGGGCTCTGGCAGCGTACCACTTGCGCGATTGTCGAAAGTCGCGAGATCTTCGACGCGGTCGTAGAACAAGTGCACAAGTTCGTGCAAATCCGGGAACGCTGCTTGGCTGGTATTCACGTCGAATATTGTGGGTTTGAGTTGGCCAATTTGCCATAGCAGTTAAACGTATGCGTTCGCGTGTTTCTACTGCTTAGCGTTTCAGGCTGCCGGCAGCCGTATTTCAGTGGGAGAAGTGCACTTCGAGGGGGTGATCGCGAGGCGGGAATGAGGGCACTACGCGAGGGCTAAGCTGCGGGTTCGTAGGCCAACGAACTTTTGATGCGATTTCGCAGACAGCCGCACGGATTTGCGGAGGACATGGCTGCTGATTGAGTGAGCCACCGGATTGTGAAACAGTGTGTTCATGCGTTCTGAGGGAGAAACCGGCGAGATGAAATGGAACCGCTTTACCATTCGGGGGTTGTTCATGTTGATTGCGGTCGTTGCCGTGTCATTGGCATGGTACACGGAGCGAATCGTATTCCCGGCAAAGGAGGGTGCTCTCGTTGCGAACTTCGCCGGGGATCGATGTGTGTACGAATGGGAGTTTGCTCAGCCCGTAAGGTCTGCTTCGATGAAGCTCAACGGTAAGCCGTTTGGGGAAGTCTCAAGCGTGCAGTCGCTGAACTCGGTGCAGTTTTTCGCGGGGTTCGAACCCGACGGTTCGGGCCGTCTTGATGTGGGTATGTTCCCTCATCTGTTCCAGCATTGGCTTACCGCTAAGAGCGCCAAC
>CAYQMZ010000282.1:0-8748 GCA_964418725.1 uncultured Pirellulaceae bacterium | reverse complement strand
CAAGTGCACCGTGTATGACCTCTGGGCCACGGCTTTGCATCAACTGGGGCTCGATCACGAACGACTGACCTATCGATACGCAGGCCGAGACGTCCGGCTGACCGATGTGCACGGCAACGTCCTTCATGACATCCTCGCATAGCGGGAGTCTTCGCAACTTACCTCGGCGATGGCGGTTAACTTCTTTTGTGCACAGCGGTTAGTAAGACGTCGCTTGTACTACAACGTAATGAACTCAGTTCGCGACGCCCCGAGTGAGTCCCGTCGCCTGATCTGAACGGCGACCAATATCATCTAGCCAGACAAGCGAATCGGTTCCAATGCAACTTGTGTCTCGCAAACCGCAAGCATTTCCATCTGAGTTCACGTTCTGTCCGCACTGCGGGACTAAGCTGGAGGTCACACAGCAAGGGCGAAAGCAACGACGGTGTTGTCGCGAATGCGGTTGGGTACAGTATCGCAATCCCACCGTAGGCGTGGCTGTTTGTCTGGTGGAAGATCGCCAACTCTTGATTGGACAGCGGCGGGACGGCGGACTGTGCATTCCGTGCGGTCATGTGGAATGGGATGAGTCGATTGAAGATGCAGCCGTGCGTGAGTTTCAAGAGGAGACGGGGCTGGAAGTCCGCCTCGATGGCATCGTGGCTGCGAAGTCAAACTTCCATCTACCCGAGCGGCAGACTGTCGGCATTTGGTATCGCGGTCAGCGAACAGGTGGACAATTGAGCGTCGGCAGTGACCTCGTCGAAGTTTGCTTTGTCCACTTGCACCATATGCCAACGTTGAAATTCCCCACAGACAACGAAGTTGTGGCTCAGCTTCAATCTGAACTCTGGGCGTCGCGTTGAACTCGCCTCCGCCTCTGCAAGCCGACGCGAGCTCAAAATACGATCCAGTTCCACGGCTGTTGGAATTCAACCAACGCACTCATTTGATCCCCAGCATCCGATCAAGTGAATCACTGGTTTGGTAGATCAACGCCTCGGGAAAGTGCTGGTAAGGATGGAAGTATTCGAAGGTCAGATAGCCGTCGTAGCCGATCCCGTCGAACGCTTCCAACACCTCGGGCCAATTCGTCGTTCCATCTAACAGCGGACGAAACGCTTCCAGCGAATGATCAGTGCTCTTCTTGGTGAATTCCTTCAAGTGGACGTTTTTGATCCGATTACCAAGAATCGGGATCCAGTGCTCAGGGAATTGATACTCCATGATGTTGCCCGTGTCGAAGTGGACTTTCACAAACTCGCTCGAGAAACTGTCGACGAAGTCCACCATTTCGAAAGGTGACATCAAGAATCCGTTGAAGAAGATGTTTTCCATGTTCATGGACACCTTTAGACGCTCGGCCTTTGGCAGCAGCTTGCCGATTGCTTCTTTTGCTCGGCGGAGGCAAACGTCGTTTGGCGTTGGATCGTGATCTTCTCGCCACGGCATGTGAACGGCTCCTGGCACGACCAAGAGATTCTCCGTCCCTAGGTCGTGTGCGGCTTGGGTCATTGCCGCCGCCAGTTCCATACCGCGAGCCCGTTCCGACGGCACGTTGCTGGTAAGTGGGTAGGGCCAGAATAGGAAGGAACACAGACCACTGATCTCGATTCCAATTTCATCCGCCATACGCCGGATCGCTTGAAACTCACGCGTCCCCGACTTCGGTGACAGCTCACTCTCCAAGTCGTAGTTCAATTCGATTCCGTCGAACCCGGCATCCTTTGCCAATTGCAAACACTGCCGCAACGTCATCTTATCGGGATAGGGAAACGCCCAGAGGTTGATGGACTTCTTCATGTTGTAGCGCCGCGTTTTCTTCGCTTCTTGCTGTCCATCTTCTGCAGCGTGACCGGTGGAAGCGGCCAGCGTCGCTGTACCAAAAGCTGCGTAGGCCAAGAGTTGACGTCGAGCGATATGTGCATCGTCTTGGTTCGATTCCTTGGAAGCGTCTGTCATTTCAAGCTCGCAGTGTTTCTGGGGAACGTGACAACGCTCGTGTTGAGCGGTTCAGAACCGGCATGATACCGCTAGCGAGATCTAGCGGTGCTTGGAATAGCTCCCATGACGCAGCAAAAAAGATGCGATGTATCGCATCCGGGGCTCGTCTTCATACGAAGACGTTTGTGTGAACCGATTAGCTACCGGGCGCGTTTCTGATTTCGAAATCAACACCCATTCGACTTTTAAGACTCGTCACTACTACAAACTGGATACTTCCAATGTTGCGATCTCTACTCTCACTGTCATTGTTGTTGATTTCCGTCACCACGCTCCCCGCACAACAAAAGGACATCGTCGATACGGCGGTTGCTGCGGGCAGTTTCAAAACGCTGGTTGCAGCCGTAAAAGCAGCCGACTTGGTGGATACGTTAAAGGGAAAGGGGCCATTCACTGTCTTCGCCCCCACGGATGAAGCGTTTGCCAAGCTACCGAAGGCGGCGATCGCCGATCTTCTCAAGCCAGAAAACAAAGCTCAACTGCAGTCGATTCTGACTTACCATGTCGTCCCCGGAAAAGTGCTCGCCGGAGATCTCCTGCAGGTTTCCGCCGCGAAGACCGTTCAGGGTTCTCCCGCACAGTTTGGCCTGACAGTCCAAGGTGCGAACATCATCAAAACGGACATTCAATGTGCCAACGGCGTCATTCATGTAATCGACTCCGTCATCATGCCCCCCAAGCAGGCCGCCAAGACATCTCATATGCCAGCCAAGATGAACATGCCGGTAGCCATGCAGCACCCTCGGACCATCATTCAGACGGCAATCGCCAGCGGTAGCCAGTTGTACAACACCGGAAACGCCTGCCAATGTGCGTCCCTGTACACGCAAACGATGAAAAAATTGGCGAATCATGCATCCGTCTCCGCCGACAAGCGAAAGAATATTCAGAGCAAGCTCGCGGCGGCAAACTCTATCCAGGACTCGGATTCACGAGCATGGGCACTGCGACGCGGGCTTGATTCGGTTTATCATCAACTTTGAAAGTAGCGTGTCGCACTACCCGCGGCCCAATGAATAGAACTTAGAACCAGTATCGAGCTGGTTTTAGATAAGAGGAAACGAGCGAGGAACAAGCGTTCCTCCTCGTTTTGTCATGGAGCCAATCCTTGCCTGACTCGGTGTTACGACAAGTTGCAGAAGGCGTAGACGGCGCAATGGACGAATGTCTGGCGTTGTATGGCGGACTGGTTTGGTCCATCGCGCGCAGGCTGTGTGCAAGTTCGGCGGAAGCAGAAGACGTTGTCCAAGAAATATTCGTCGATCTGTGGAAGTCCGCTCAACGATTCGACGACTCCAAAAGTTCCGAAAAGACATTTGTGGCGATGGTCGCTAGACGGCGAGCAATCGATAGACTTCGAAGTAAGAAACGCCGCCCCGAGACAGAGTCGTTACCGGACGCACAAGAGCCAACGCAAAATGCGGAATCAAAGGTAGGTGCTCACTTGGAAGTTCAAGAAGAAGCCTCGAAAGCGCGACGATTGATGGGCCAATTGCGAGACGACGAACGCATTGTGCTTGAATTGGCAATCGACGAAGGACTGAGCCAAACAGAAATCGCTCAGCAAACGGGCATGCCGCTAGGAACTGTGAAATCTCACGCAAGGCGAGGAATGCTTCGGTTAAGGGACCTAATGTCCGACGGTCCTTTTGCAGGGAGGACTGCATGATGAGTAACACGACTTCAGACGAGCAACGATTACTCGAACTGCTTTCGGACCGTGCACTATTCGGTTTGTCGTCCGACGAAGAGCATGAACTTGCCGCGTTGCAGGGACAGTTCCCGGATGTTGACGACAACGAGATGGACCGGATTGTGGCACTCTTAGAGTCCTCTGCCCCGGAAGATCAAAACGACTCCATCCCGGCGGCGGTGCAAGAAAAGGTTCTTCTTAATTCACGGCGAGATCTCAGCAGTGGTCCGAGCCCAACGGTTCAAGCGCCGAAGAAGGTGAGAAGCTCCCGTCGGGATGTGATGATTGCCGTTTTGGCATCCGCCGCAACTCTGCTGTTCGCCCTGTTGGCACTTTGGCGGCCAGATGTCACAGGTCCAAAGTTGAGCATGGCGCAGCGTCGAGCTTCACTGGTCGCCAGTGCCAAGGATCTGACGCAAGTCAAATTTTCGCCCACGACTCCGGCAGCAGCGATTTCGGGCGATGTCGTTTGGAGCAGCCAGGCACAGCAGGGCTACATGAGATTCAGTGGCTTACCCGTCAATAATCCGGCAGAAACGCAGTATCAGCTTTGGATTTTCGATGCGAATCAGGACGATCGCTATCCTATCGACGGAGGAGTTTTTGATGTGACAGGCCCCCAGGTCGTTGTACCGATAGATGCCAAGATTCGCGTCAACGATCCAGCAATGTTCGCGATTACCGTCGAGAAACCGGGCGGAGTCGTAGTATCGGATCGCTCGAAACTGCCGTTGCTTGGCAAGGTCGAGTAGCCATTCAATCGGGCACTGTACCGCCGCGAACAAACATGGTGATCTGACAAGATCGCCTTGATTCTCGAAGTCCAATGCCCGATGATCTGCAGCGGTTGCAGATGGATCGCCGAATGGATTGGGCAATGCGTGTCCTACACGTTTTAGAAAGGGATTTGAGTTCCAGCAGGATGCGGCAGATCCGCCGACTTGCTGATGGGCTGCTGCACGCTGACGTAAACTGCTCGCTGTGCTGTATGTCGGGAACCAGGACGCAGCGTTCGCAGATGCAGCGATTCTTTGGCGAACATGATCTTCACCTCTGTCTGCAAACGCTTCCATTCGACTTCACAATCGTTCCCCGATTAGTGAGGCGGTTGCGAGCCACTTCGCCAGATATCCTGCACTACTGGGGATCAACGTTGACGCCGACGCTGATCGTCGCCAATCGGCTCTCCATCAACGCGCCGTTAGTTGCGACAACGGCAATAGGCCAAGACAGCCTTTCCCTGCCCTGCTGGAAGGCGGGCACCACGATTGTTGCCGAGACAAACGCTCCTGCGGTTAGTGACAGCCAACCAGTGTCGCAGTTCGTCCCGGCAGGCGTACCAGTTTCGGACGACTTTCGGGACAGCTCGATCTCTAGCAAGACGAAGCTGGACGATGCAAATTCGCTTCGCACTAGGCTGGGTCTAGGCAACGTAAAACTGATCGCCTCCAGCACAGATCTGGTGATTCAGAATCGAGGTAAGGACCTAATCTGGGCGCTCGACTGCCTGCGTGTATTACATCCCGACACGCACCTCGTTTTCTTTGGCGAGGGCAGCTACCGCAGTGAATTGATCCGTTTCGCGGAAAGTGTTGGAGCAGACGCCAACGTCGTCCATTTCGTCGACGACGCAGGACACCGATTGCCCGCGTGGCTTCAAGAGTGCGATTGTTTTTGGCAGGCCGACGCTACCGGCAATCAGGGAGCCATCCTAGAGGCAATGGCTGCACAAGTTCCGGTCGTCGCTAGTGAAACTCCTGAGTCAATGACGGTTGTGGAAGACGGCGAGACAGGCTTTGTGGTACCACCTGGCGACGCAGCCGAGTTCGCGAGGCGAACCAACATCCTGTTCTCCGCCCCCTTGCACCGACAACGGGTGATTCGAAAAGCCTACGCAAATGTCGTGCGAAACCATTCAATCGACGAAATGGTGCGTGCCTATCTGCAGATTTATCGCGGACAGCGAATGAACGTTGCGGGGAATGCGGCCTAGCAAACTACAATGGAAGGCATCGACCGCCTTTCGGCAAATCGCACGTCCGTTTGCCGACCTTTCGCGTGGCCAGTGATTCATCTTTGCTTGACTCGGAATCTCCAATGAACCGAACGTGGGTTCACCTGCTGTTGCTCTTGGCTATTCAATTTGCCATGCCGATTAGGGGCAATGCGGACGAACTTACAGTCGACGAGATTCTTCAAAAACGTGTCGCGTTGGAAGCCAAGTTCGAAGAACTGTGTGAGACGCAGTATGACTTCTTTCAACGTAGCCCCCATCAGTCGCTGCTGTTCCTGAAGGGGAATCTGTTCGAACTAGGTGATGATCCCCAACAAACACGAATCGTTCAGTTACTGGGCGAGAAAATGTTGAGCTTGGCGAAGGCTGCCGTTCGGGCAGACGCCCCCGCGTTAGCCTTCGATTTGTTGCACGAGGCTCGCTACTTCCACAATCCCGTGGCTGACAAAACCGTCGGACGAGAAACACGCGAACCGAGAGTTGTGCAAGGCAAGCAACCCCACACGTTCCTTCGGTGGAAACGCAAAAGTTACTTCACGATTCACACCGATCATTTCCAAATCCTGACCCGAGATGCACAACAAGGCATTGAGCTGGCGAACCGCTTGGAAGACTTGCATACGATCTGGAGCCAGCTTTTCTTCACGCACTGGAGCAATAAAGACCGGCTGTCCGCTTGCCTCGATCGAAAAGCACCGCTGGAACCTCGATCCACAAAGAGACGACGCCACAAAGTTGTACTCTTTCCTGATCGCGAATCGTACATTGCGTTCCTGGCACCCCGCCAACCAAGGATCCAAATCACGTTGGGCTTTTACGACTTAGACGCGCGAACGTCGTTCTTTTTTGCGGGTGAGGACGTTGGCTCGACACAGCTACACGAAGTAACGCATCAGCTATTCCAGGAGCTCACCAGAACCTCTCGCCGGCAGGCTTTCGCCAAGAACTTCTGGGTCATTGAGGGAGTGGCGATGTACATGGAGTCGCTGCGAGTGAGCGGACCGGTTGGTGTTGTTGGCGGTGTACACGCAAATCGCCTTCAGTTCGCACGCTTCCGCCGACTGCAGGAAAAGTTCTACGTGCCTCTTGCAGAACTCGTGCGTCTAGGACGAGCTCAGTTGCAACGCGACGAACGAATTCGACGCATCTACAGTCAGTCCGCTGGCTTGTCGCACTTCCTGATGGACGGAAGCAAAGGCAAGCTACGATCGGCATTCATTGATTTCATCCGCGATGTGTACAAAGGCAGCAGCAACGACAACTCGCTACCGCAACATACGTCGCACACGTTCGAGCAACTCGATGCGTTATACGCAGATTTCTTGAAGGTGAGGGCCACAGACTTATTGGACTCGTTGATCCCGCCTGACTCTCTTCAATCGCTTTGCTTAAGCGACACAGTGATCACGGACAAGTCTCTATCCAAACTGACGCACCAAGCCAAACTGGATTGGCTCGACGTATCGCGAACCGCGGTCACCGACGTTGGACTAGCCCAGTTGCAGGCAACCGTTGAACTGCGACAGTTGAGCCTAGACGGTGCGGCAATCACTGACGCCAGCATGCCCTGGGTCAGTCGAAATCAGCATCTGGAAGAGCTAGATCTCTCCAACACGAAAGTCACTGGGCGTGGCATCGCACAATTGGGGCAACTCTCGGCGCTCGAGACGCTGTGGCTATCGAACACACAGGTCGGTGACGGCATCTTACCGCACCTGCAAAAGATGAAGTCGCTCAAATACCTGGCCGTCGACGGAACCCGTATCAGCGAAGCAGGCAGGCAGCAGCTAAAGCAAACGTTTCCGGATCTGACGATTGAGTGATGGTTTCGGCCATCTAACTGCTCCAATCGGCTAATAGAGCGAAAAAACACCCTCGATTCGACCGCCAAGCAACCATTGACCGACTTTCATTGCCTTCATAGACTGTTGGCTTGGGAAGTTCGTCAGAGAGACATCTGCAAGGCTTTCCTAGACACGGTGGGTATAGCTCAGTTGGTTAGAGCACCGGATTGTGATTCCGGGTGTCGGGGGTTCGAATCCCCTTATCCACCCCTGCTGGCCCGTGCGTAAATTCGCTCGGGCCTATTTTTTTGGGTAGTGGTAGCCTCGGACCGTTTCCCGGAAAGACAGAGGCAAAAAGGGTTCGCCATGAAGCTTTGCAAGTTCCAACAGTCTGCAATCGACGGTCCAGCTGTGGGGCTCCTCGAGGACCAACAAGTAACCCAACTAAAGGGCGTCACGCTCACGGACCTCTTGGAATCTGAGGACGTTTCCGAAGCGACAAACAAAGCAAGTCGGGGAGATTCCTTTGCTTTGGCGGATGTACAGCTTCTCGCGCCTATCGATAAGCAAGAAGTCTGGGCGGCGGGTGTGACGTACAAACGAAGCCAAACCGCCAGGATGGAAGAATCTGAAGCTGCCGCCTCGTGCTACGACCGCGTCTATGCCGCCGATCGCCCTGAGTTGTTCTTCAAAGCGACTCCTGCCCGGGTGGCTGGCCCCGGAGCAGACATTCGCATCCGAAAAGACGCCACTTGGAATGTGCCGGAACCCGAGCTGACGTTGGTGATGTCTTCCAAGGGGAGGCTTGTCGGCTTCACTGTCGGCAATGATATGAGCAGTCGCGACATCGAGGGTGAAAATCCGCTGTATCTGCCGCAGGCAAAAACTTACGACCAATGTGCCGGCGTCGGTCCGTGCATTACCCTCGCGGCAGCGATGCCTGCGGAAGACAACATTGGTATCCGTTTGCGAGTTGTGCGCGATGGCAACAACGTGTTCGAAGGCGAGACTTCAACGGCGCAAATGGCACGATCCTTCGAGCACTTGATGGGTTACCTCTGGCGAGACAACACCTTCGCTCAAGGGGTCTTTCTGATGACGGGAACGGGAATTGTGCCAGACTCGTCATTCACGCTGAATGCCGGCGACGAAGTTCAAATCGACATCGACGGCATCGGTGTACTGTCGAACTTCGTCGTCCAAAGCTGAGAAGAACACGCTAGGCCATCTAGTCCTCAAGCGTTCGCACAACGCGAAATCCTTGGTTCGGA
>CAYQMZ010000281.1:0-8766 GCA_964418725.1 uncultured Pirellulaceae bacterium | reverse complement strand
GTGAACCACCTTCGCCAAACGAGGCCATCTGTCCCGCAATCCCGACTCCGTGGTTGGACGCGATCGAGCCCCAGTTGAAAGAGCAGTCCATTGAGTGACGAATTCACATCATCCGATTTAGAAGCCTACCTGGACGAGGCTCTGCCGCCTGATGAAATGGCCGCAATCGAAGAAGCGATGCGCAACGATCCCGAGATGGGTCACCAACTGGTTGCAATCCATGGTCGCCGCGATGCAGGCGTCCACACCCTTGGTGAAATCTGGCGACGACATCGATTGACATGCCCCAGTCGCGAAAAACTAACGTTGTTCCTAGACAACAAGATCAGCGGCGACGAAGCGAAATACATAAAGTTTCACTTGGAAGTGGTTCACTGCCGTTTGTGTGTCGCTAGTTTCGAAGACATCAAAATCTCGCGCGGCGCGAATGATGAAGAAATAGAAAGTCGGCACAAACGATTCCTAGATCGAAGCAGTACCTATCTGAAGAAGTCGTAGTCGGGTCGACGCAATTGCTTGAAGGCCCACCAAAGTCAACTTGAAGGGCCAATATGTCGAATCCACCACCACCTCCGAATCCGTCAGGACAACAGCCTTACGTCGCTCCGCAAGGCAGTTTTGATGAACCCCGCAAAACCAAAGGCGTTTCCGGCCTATTGATCGGTTGCCTGGCTGTTTTCGGCGTCTGCGTACTCATGTGTGCGGGCCTGGGCTTCTACGTGTACAGCAACGCAACGCAATTCATCGTCCAGACCGCAAGAACAGCCACCGAGGCGATGTTAAACGACAGTGGACTGCCCGACGAAGAGCGGCAGGCCATCATGGAACAATTCGATCGCGTCGCCACTGCCTATGAAGAAGGCGAAATCACCGCCCAAGAAATGGGTGAAATTATGCAAGATCTGGCGGAGTCGCCCCTAATCAGCATCGTGATCTTCCAAGCAATCGAAGCGAAGTATCTCAATTCGTCCGGTCTATCGGAAGAAGAAGTGGCTGATGCCAAACGAACTCTCAACCGAGTCGTACGCGGCGTGCAGGAGGAAAAACTGACCAAGGAAGACATCGACAAACTGTCACGCCACATCCTGATGGATCCTCAACCCGGCCAACCTGCTGAACAAAAGCAACTTAAGAATACGCTGACCGATGAGGAGTTGCGCGCGTTCTTTGCGGATGCCAAGGTTGTCGTGGATGAGCATGAAATTCCCGATGAAGAATTCGAAATGAAAATCTCCGAGGTCGTCGAAGGCGTGGTGGATGAAATTCTGAGCAAGCCTTAACGCGAGGCGACGCAACTCTCTGAGGAGTGGCTTGATGTCCGGTGCGAAGAAGTATCTGCGATTCGGACTCAAGCCATTCTTGATCTGCCTCACGTTAGTCGGAGGTGGTGTTGGTTTCGTGGGACGGTTGTGGAGAACCAATCCCGAGGCTGTCCTGCAAGCGATCCTATGGGCCCCACTGGTGGCTTGCGTCTTTTGCTTCGGCTTCGCGTTTCTGTCAGCTTCTTCGCGTCGCCACACAGTCCTTTGGCTAGTCGCAGCTACAGTCTCCGCCTACCTGGGTCTGGTGCCAGCAAATACGCTCAAGTCTGACCAGCAAAGGCTACGCTGGCTTCCTTCGCGGCACATCCTGACGTCACGGCTTACAAAGCTACCAGACGATCGCCTTGCCTGGACTGAGATCGAACGACGCATCCATCGAAACAAAATCTCGAGCGAGCTCCTCGACGACTATGTCTCTGGCCTAATTCAACGGCACAAAGATTCAAAGGGGCGGTCTGAACAAATTACTTGGCCATGGCTTGGCAGCAAGACGCTCACGTTGGCGGCCGTTAGAGACCTGTTAGAAGAAGACACGTTGGTCGAACTGGCGGACATGCGATTCGGCAAACCGGATGTGCACGCGCTGAGGATCCGTGAGGGGCAATCACGAATTCCATTAGACGTTCGATACCATGCCGCCATCAGTGGTGTCATGCTCTGCCCACTAGGACTCAAGTGGGACATCAGCGACGCATGGATTGGCGAGCACCCCGTTCGAACCAACGCCACACTGCTCGAGCCGCTCAGCATTGAGCTGCCTGCGGATCTGGAGCCAGGGGAACATAAGCTCAAAATCAATCTCCACTGCGGCTACCACATGTATGGCCGTCTTTCAAATGGCGAATTCTTTCCGCGACGGGATTGGCCAGCGATGATGCACAAATGGGACGAGCAAGTTGTCGTTCCTTTGACAGTTTATCGAGAGGATGATGCGATCGTCTCGACGACTTCGGACCCCCGTCTTGATCCGACAAAGTTCATCCAGTTCGACCGCATCAGCCCGCTGAAGATTTATGATGGAAGCACTTGGAGAAACACGTTCTTGGCACGCGTAAGACTCGATACTCCACATCGATTGCCATGTGCGATGTCGTTCGACATGTTCCTCCTATTTGACGGAAAGCGGATTCCTGCCGGCCACTTCTTCGCCTACCGCAACGAAACCGAGTCTGATTTCCAGCATCACCGATCCCATTTGGACGTCACGCAACTACAGATCGCCGAAAGAGCTGATCTTGAGTTCGTACCGAACGCATCGCATGTAGAAATGCAAACAAACGTCCAGCAGATTTGGGGCGAGGAGTTCTTGCTGCGAGATGTTGATTGTCGAGTTGCCCGATCCGCTTCTGAAATACATCCAGGCGCATTCGCCACCGAACGCTGATCAAACGGAGCTACTTCACGTGCTGATGAAGCCTGGCCTACTAGATCGATCTTCCTGGCAGGACAATCAGCAAGCACAGCGTCAGCATCAAAACGCGAGTGACGGCCGACGGTCGTCGTCGACTCCATGTCATGATGCGCTGCAATCGAAGCCGTGTGACTTGTTCCTGACGCACGCCCGGCTGTCCGATCAATGGTTGCAGCCGACAACGCACCTCAAGGACTTGTAGCAGACTATCCGCGTACCTTCGTGGCGGGTAAGACCACGTCGCCAACACGTCTTCGTCACAACACAGCTCGCCGGCCTGACTCATAGCGTCCGCCACACGCTGAATTTGCGGATGGAACCACCAAACCGATCGGGCTACAGTTTCCAGTAACGCAACGGCTGTGTCGCCGCGGTGAATGTGCAGCAATTCATGGGCGATGATCGGTTCAATGTCTGCCGTCGAATGCTGCGACACCAACGCCTCTGGAATGATCAACATGGGTTGCCAAACGCCAATCACTGCCGGGCCGACTGGTTCGCCAGAAATCACAAGACGCACGTGACGGCGTATCCCCAAATCGCAGGCCAACTTTGTGACCACCGACTGCAAAGATTCCGAAGGTCCGGCGTCGCTTTCTGTGACTCGTTTTTGAATCCAGTGCCATTTCAGTAGCGTTGACGACAGCGAAATGAAGAGCCCAGCAGCCCAAACAAAAACGGCCAGCCAAACGATCGACTGCAGAATCAAGCCGTCGAATACGGACTGCCCGGAAGAGACCGTGGCAGATGACAATCGTTGAAACAACCAAGAAAAGACGCCGCAGTGACTGGACCATATCGGCGGTGTGACAGACTTTATCATCACAACCAGCGACAGCATGTAGGACCACTCGGGAGAGTTTCGAAAGACAGTCTTGTTTACCCAGTTGACGACGACAGCAAGGATCGTGATTTGCCAGAGCTGACCAACCAACAATTCGAGAATCTGATTCGACATTCGTTACTCTCCTGCTGCAATTCCGACTTGCCGATGGTCGATCACGAACAGCGCTGCTTAGGCCTCATCGAAATCGTCAAGCATCTTTTTTAACGACTCGACATCGTCATCACTCATATCCGCGTCCTCAATCAGATGACGCATCATCGGCACAGCGTCACCATCAAAAAGCAAATCAACCAACTCTCTGACTTTGTCGCGAATGACGGTCGTTGGATTTGCTCGGGCCGAGAATATCTTCACTCGGCCTTCTTTCTTGGAACGGATGTAGCCCTTGTCTTCCAACCTCGTTAAGTAAGTCTGAACTGTCGAAAAATCGATAGTTCGGTCGAGTTGCTCGTGAATTTGCCTGGCGCTTCCACTTTTCAACCGCCAAACCACGCGGGCAACTTCCATTTCCGCCTTCGATATGTTGGGACGTTTCCCCACGGCGACACCTCCGCACTGCTATGTTAGGCGTGCCCAGACCGACGGACACCCTAGGGGCATTGTAGGCACCCGAGCCCCCTTGTCTACAGTTGTCGCTGAACAACAGCCACAAACGTAGCCGAATTCCACGTACACCTAATTCAAGATTCTTATCAAGCTCGATCACGGAGCAAAACGATGTCGCTTTTGCAGACCTACCGCACCGCCACAATTCGCCAATATCGAGCCGCTATCGCCACGTTGATGCAGTGTGTCGACCTGTGCCCAGACGAACTGTGGGAACAGCCACTTGCGAAAAACTCATTCAGTGAATGTGTTTTTCACGCACTGTTCTTCGGCGACCTGTACCTTGGTAAGAACATGGCTGCACTACGCGAACAAGCGTTTCACAAAGAGCACCCGGAGATCTTTCGGGATTACGAAGAACTTGAAGATCGCGAACCGAAACTGCTCTATGATCGCGAAATGCTCAAAGCCTACAGCCAATTCGTCGACCAAAAGGTGGCCGATGTTTTGAATGCTGAAACGGAGACGACGTTGGGTGAGTCTGTCGGTTTCGAGTGGCTGGACATCACTCGGGCGGAAATGCATCCCTACAACATTCGCCACATTCAGCATCACGCGGCACAGCTTATCCTGAAGCTTCGACAGGAAACGGACGTCGATCCGAAATGGTTCCGTTCCGTTGATTAGGCAATCGAGTCGTCTCAGCCTAGCGTCGAATCGTCTTTCGAATCGGATCGCCGACGTACTGAACATCTTTCTTCACGCCACTGGTCAACAAGTTCAGCAGTTCCGTCTTGGCGAGTGGCGTCGCTGATGTCTCGGTGTCGTCCGCGATCGCATCCGGAGGCAGCGGAGGCCCTGCAGCCAACTCAGCCACCGACGGCTTAGATTCAACCCGGTCCTCCGATACTGCCGTCGGTTGAGCCGTTTTCACATTTATGGCCCGAGCAACATTCTGCTTTGCGGTGGAAGCCGACGGCTGCTCGGATCTTCGGTCTTGCTTGGCTTCAACCAATTGTTCCTTGAGCAGCCGCAGATTCTCTCCAGCTTCCGTGTCGGAAAGACCTGAACGCTTAAATGCGGAAAGGGCTTCAGCATCACGGCCCAATCTGCCGAGAACCAGGCCCATGTTTCCATGAGCACGCGAATGATCGGGATCGACCTCAAGTGCTTGTTGCAACATCGATTCAGCTTGCAACAAATCACCATGCACGTAACGGCTGTAACCATAGTCGCACAGCAGATCCGCGTCGTGCGGTGCATGGTGCAAAGCCCTCAGGTAGAGCTTGGCCGACGCCTCGGCATTACCACCTTTATCGTGGCAAACCGCCAGACGATGCAGCGATTTCGCGTCGCCAGGGAATCGAGCAACGATCGACTCATAGGCTGCGATGGCTTCAGCCACCTTGCCCTGTTTTTCGAGCGCCCTGGCATTCGCAAACAAGTGAGCTCGTTGCTGACTTTGCTGCTGTTGGCCAAGCTGCTTGTCTTTAGCAGACGCCCGATTCAGCTTTCGCTTATGACCAGGCTTTCGGCTTTCTAAGGCCGACGCCAAATCCACATGAGACGGCACCTGCGCACACCCGCCGATCATCGCGAGTAACACGACCAGCGACAAAGACCCGATTGAACAGGTTTGGAGCGTATTTCGAAGGCACTTCATAAGTGGAATCCTTGGACTGCCTCGCCCTGAGGCTTAGCGTCGCTGGGTTTGGGTCTGGCTCTGCTGCTGCGATGCTCCTCCAGTACGAGAACCACCGAACTGACTTCCGCCGCCCAATGAACCGAACGAGCGAGTATTCTGAAGTTGGTTCCGATCCGACTCGACCGCTTCGACTCCGCGAAGCCCTCGATAGCCGGGGTCCGCGACGACAACCTGCGAACCAGTGAATCCTAGTTGCGATACAAGGAAGTTTTCGACTTCGATTCGTCGAGCTTCCGAGATATCCGAACGTCCCGGAACCGGCTGAACCACGATTGGGAAGCCAGCCGAACCCGACGAAGTGATGCGTCTCAGCTTTCGCTTTCCAGCTTCCTTTAACTGAGCTGAAGGACCTCCATGAGCGTGCTCGAAATCATAGTGGTACATCACGGCCTGCGCCTTCGCCGCGTTGCTAACCTGAGCGTCAACAAACGCATTTACGGAGCTGCCCAAAGGCATGGCAAACGTTGGAGTCGCCAAGTCCGCCAGACAACCACCAATGCGTCCACAGAGTCCGCCGCACCCTAGCGGTCCGCAACTGCCACCATGGCAACCGCCCGCGGAGTCACAGCCACTGCCATCACAACTACTGCAGTTACTTCCAACCGCAGCGGATATCGGTGCCCCGGCTGGCGCGAGATCACAGCAACCATGACTGCAAGTCAATGGCTGCGATACGGATTGAACTGGAATCTCTTCATAAGATGCCAATTGGATCGTAGGCGAATCAACGGCAGGAGTCGCAACACCGTTTCCTACCACGTTCGCGCCAGGATCTCGAATGGGCGTCGCGAAAGCCATTACCGGATCGATGGTCGGTTCGATCTGCTCTGCCGTTTCGGCCACGGGATCCACCGCACTAACCGGCTGACGTAGAACACTTTGGATTGGTGACTGCTCTTGCGGTTCGGGTGCAACAGGCAGATCCTGCTTTCCCTGCGTGGCAGCACTTCGTGAAACGACCGACTTCAATTCGGCTTTGGTAGTGACAACCGTAAGCGAACCAAATTTTTCGCGTAGTTTCTTTTCACTGTCGGCCCACTTGCTAGGAGCAGGCTTGTCCGAAGTTTCCTTCTTGATCGACGGCGGATTCTCGGTCGTCTTCTTGGGGAGAGCAACCGTCGTTCGAATCAGCGGAGCACCGTAAGGATAACCCGATTTCCGTGAACGAATCAGCCGAGAAATGAACGGGCGACGTGCAGTCGACGGTACCGCCTGGCTGCGTGTTTTGGAGAGTGGCGGCACCTTCGCTCGCTTCGCTGAAGCCGCCGCTTTTGCGGGCGGAGCTGCCTTCAAATCACCGGGCAAGGCAGGCGGCGATTCCTGCGACGCGGATTGAACGTCAGCAGCAATAACCTCCGCGCTCTCCACTGCCGCTTCTGACGTGACGCCAGAGGCAACGGCCGATGACAATGATGGAGGCGGTGGCGGTGCATCAAACTGCGCTTGCGCGAGAGCAGTCAGAAGCAGCCAATTGCAGGCGGTAATGCAGACCAGCGATATCTTATTTCGAGTCAGCGCGAACATGGCTTTCTCTTTCTGTTCGGTGTCAGGAACGTCGACGAAACAGTGTTTATCAAACAGTGTGTGAAATACGCGAAACAGCGATTGCGACGTACGGTGAACGCACGACGCGAAATCAAACGCCCAACAACTACTGACCAAACCCAATGGGTCCGGACATCACCTGCCGTTCTTGGACAATGATGTTCTGTGGTTGTTGCGGCCAAAAATTCACGGTCGATCGATGGCGAACACCGGTGCGACCTTGGTATTGATTGCGAAGATAGAACTCGCCATCAGTCGGGTCTTCAATCTCGTCACCCGGCAAAGGCAACCCTTCCGCAGAATCAAGCGGCTGGACGAGATGAGGCGTGACCAACACAAGCAGTTCTTTTTCAACGCGACGATGTGACGTATTGCTGAAGAATGGACCGATGTAGGGAAGATCTCCCAACCCAGGGATGCGACCGGTCTGGCCACCCAGCTC
Organism: uncultured Pirellulaceae bacterium; assembly: GCA_964418725.1. Classification (GTDB taxonomy): domain Bacteria; phylum Planctomycetota; class Planctomycetia; order Pirellulales; family Pirellulaceae; genus CAYNJG01. The sequence goes on along the minus strand of CAYQMZ010000281.1, from coordinate 948 downwards.
GACCTGAAGTAGTCCCGCCATTGCCAGAGTCTGCCCTGGCTTCATTTCAACGGTTGTGTTGGCTCGACGAGTATTCAACCCTGGAACTGGATCACCGCCGGCGACCAGGGTCGTTCCCAGGGTGAAGTCAATCGTGCTCACTTCTGGCGTGACGGACAATCGAATTCGATCTTCGTCAACGACGAATGGGAGAAAGTCCAGCCGAACTCCAAACTCACGAAAGTCGACGGTTACCGAGTTTGCCCCGGCTCCTGTCGCTTGTGGAATCGGTACCGGAAACTCTCCTCCAGCCAGGAAGTTCGCCCGATGGCCACTCATCGCGACCAGGTTCGGCTCTGCCAGAACACGAACGAACCCGTTCTGTCGTAGAGCTCGCATGATGACTTGCCAGTCGCCGCTTGGAAAAATCCCAAACGCTGTATTTGACGTCCCAAGCTCAGCGCCTGCCGTGCCTAGGATTCCGCCAAGCCCTGTCGCACCCGCAGCGGAGATTGCTGCACCGCCAATTTGAGTTCCAATCAGGTTGCCGGAGCTGGGATCAATCCCAAGCAAGTCCGCACCAATTTCGCGAACGGCCGTTCGATTCAACTCGGCAATCTTGACCTTCAGCAACACCTGCTGAACGCCTGGCACTCGAATCAGATTGATGATCCTTGGGGATGCTCGGCGTGCTTGAATCGACGTCTGACCTCCGAATTCCACCGATGACGGCAAAGCAGGTGGTGCGTCGGCAGGATCACCGCCACTGTCTGCTTCACGAACCGCCGGGCCTTGAGGTCCAGCGTTGGGCAACTCATTGGCGAACGGATCACCGCCGACGGAAGTTCCTTGGTTTCTAGTATCAACGGACATCGACTGCAGGAAGGCAGTCAGCGTCTCAATAATCCGAGACACCTGGGCGTTGTTGCGTGCTTGCCCTTCAACCACTAGGTGCTCTCGCAACTGACC
>CAYQMZ010000280.1:3885-8782 GCA_964418725.1 uncultured Pirellulaceae bacterium | reverse complement strand
GTTCGTCCCGCGAATCTGAATTCGGTAGGATGAGGCGTCGCCTGCCCTGTCGCTGTGCCCGGTCAAAACGACGCTTGTTTACTTCTCACAGGAGTTCTTCGATGGATGCTCGAAAAATCATGGACCAGTTGCTGCAGTCCGGCAGGGAACTAGCAGAAAAAGGGAAGGCACTGGCAGAGGATAAGCTGGGCGTACCAGAATCCGGTGGTGCCGAACGTGATGCGATGGTATCCGGGTTGGGCAAGGGAGCTGCCGTTGGTGGATTGCTCGCAGTCCTGCTTGGAACCAAGTTCGGCCGTCGCCTGAGCGGAAAAGCGTTGAAGTACGGTTCTCTCGCGGCGTTGGGAACAGTTGCTTACAAGGCGTACCAAAGTCACCAAGCATCTAAAGGTGACAGTGTCACTGAGGCGGATGCTCCTATAGGCGAATTGGACGACGAAACGGCACAACGCCGTAGCATGACCCTTTTGAAGGCGATGATTTCCGCGGCGAAGGCCGATGGCCACATCGATGAGAAGGAGCGTGATGCGATCCAGGCTCAGATGAACCAGTTGCAACTGGATGATGATGCGATGTACTACATCCATGCTGAGTTAGAGCAAGGGATTAGCGTGGCCGCTTTGGCGGATGAGGTCGAGTCGAAGTCTGCGGCCGCGGAAGTCTATCTTGCTTCCCGCATGATCATCGATGTCGACGACATGCGAGAGCGAGCGTACTTGGACGAATTGGCCTCGGCTTTGGATCTGTCGGATGACTTGGTGCAGAAGCTCGAAGCTGAAGCCTAGGGCTTGCGACCCTTTCTGTGAGGCGAGACCTGGCCAACAGCTTTGACTGTCCAAACGGCCAGGGCATCGGTTCTTTTACAATCGTCGTTCGAATTTGGCGGCTCTTTGACACCATTTCGCCGCGAACCCTATACTTTCGGTAGGGCCCGCAGATTTGCTTTGGCGGCTGCTCTTTGACAGACGATCTTCGAAGGAATGACTTATGGGGCTGTATGCTTCTCTGAGTGATGATTTCTATGTAAATCTCAATCTTTCCACGGAAATGGAGTTGCCCAGCAATCGCGAAACGATCTTGCACTTCTTCGAAAGACTTCAGAAGCAATATCCCACGATGAACAACTTTTACTCCCGCGATCGCGGCGAGTACGTGTTGGAAGAAGAAAAAGTCCACGGTCGCTACCGTTGGGCGGCGGTGGACAGTCGTCGTATCTCCTCTGGGCATGTCAATCCAGACTCCGTTGATGACGCGCTGGAACAGCATCGCTTGGTGCTGGACTGGATTCCGTTCGGACTGTCAGTCAGTCCGCTGGACTGTGAGTCTCTGAACCTCATGTTTGGATTCGACTTTAACTATCAAGGCAACCACAACGAACTGCTCGCAGAGGCGTTGGGGATGGCTCCCGCGTTCGAGTCTGTGTCCGACAAGTTTCGGGAGCGAATGGTCGCCTACGAACCCCATATTCAGTTTTCGATGGACGAGGAGTGCCGCACGCAGTGTCGCGTCAGTGTCGAAACGCGGACCTCCGCCTACCATGTCAAGACACGCGAGTTTCCACAGGAACAATTGAGTGTCTATGTCACGGCACGCCGGTACGGCAGTCTCGACGCTGGCACGGAGTACACCCAGGTGCTGAATGAACTGCGAGACGTCTGCACGGAAGTCGTGGATGAGTTTGTGGCAAGAGATTTCTTGAAGCCGATTCAGCGAACCATCGAAATCAAATCGTAAGGACAGGAAAACGGATACCGCGACCAGGCTTCGACCTGGCGTGTCGATAGGAACTGCTATGAAAAAAATTATGTTGCTGCTTGCTCTGACGTTTCTTTGCTGCCCCCTGCACACCCAGGCCCAAGAGGCTGCGGTCGCAACAAAAAAGGAAGAAGCTAAGCCCATCAAGACGAAGGACGTCAAACTTGGCGATATGACGTTCAAGTTGCCTGAGTCATGGGCGGCTGCGAAAAACACAAGCAGAATGCGTTTGGCGACCTACGCGGTGAAGCCCGTAAAGGGCGAGAAGGATGCCGGTGAAGTGACAGTCTTTCGATTTCCTAAGCAACCGATCAAAGCAAACATTGATCGGTGGATTGGACAGTTCGAGGGCGGTGACAAGGCGGCAAAGATTGCCAAAGGTACTTGCCCAACGGGTGAGTACTACGTGCTAGAGACCGTCGGCACGTTCAAGAAGCCAAAACCTGGTACACCTCCGTTCCAACGTCAAACCATCAGCGTCAAAGACTATCGAATGCTGGGCGTTGTACTACCTCGCGAGAAAGACATGGTTTTCGTGAAGTTGACCGGCCCAAACAAGACTGTCGCGGGGCAGGGAAGGGCGTTCCGTGCGTTCTTCGGCGGCGACCTGAAGACGGAGAAGCCCCACAAGTTCTAATCGCGATGGGCGATTTCGCTACGGTGGATTTCTTAGCACCCAGACTAAGACGCCGAAAGTAAGCAGGCAGATCACAGCCAGTCCCATAACCAAGGCCGCCGATTGCCGTCCCTTCGGCCGTGGTGGTGTTGAAGGCCGGTCTACTTCGATCCGGATGTCGTTGTGTGCTGTGGGAGCCGGCTCTAGCGTGAGCCGATCCAAACCCCCGGATGGCTGCGGCGAAACGCTTGAGTGCCGAGCTTGGGCCATTTGATCGACTGGCGGTGGCATTTGAAGTGATCCGACGGCCGCTTGCGTTGACGGAAGAGTTGCGGCCGGTTTCCAGCGTTCCCAACCCTCCCGCCACACCAATGCTGTGTCGGGGACCCGCCCAGACAGCCTCCATTCCTCGAATAGTTCAGGGGTGGCTGGCCCGTACTGTTCGCCGTTTTCGAGTCGAACGTACCACTGCGCAAACTCCGAAATTGCCGCCGTCTGCCCGTCCGCCTCAGCTCCCATGGATGCGGGCTTGGGCTCCCTTGCTGCGACGTGATTCTGAACGCTCTTCGCGCGGGTTGCCGATTCCGACGGGATGACGACCTTTACGCTGCATTCGGGGCAACGGCCGGTTTTGCCCGCTAAAAACGACTTTACGTGCAGTTCGTGCCCGTTCGGGCAATCAAATCTGATCCCCATAGCTGCCTCTTGGGTCAACACCGGTTAACGACGAAACAAAATTCTGTCGTAATCTGAGTAACGCGCTTCCACGATTTTGATCACTATATTAAGCTTTAAGGTAGTGGATTTTCCAATTGACGTTGACCTAGTTCATCGAGTTGCTAATTAACACTTCATCGGACCTCCTTTCCGTCCGCTAGCAACCCGTAGTCACAATCTTGACGTTAGATTGCCAAGCTAGGTTGGGTAATCCGTATGAAGTGGGCCGTTCGAGCTCATTTTGACCCCAAAGAAGCTCGCACGTTTGTGTGGAGAACAACATGGACCGTATTCACCATGATGATGTAGAAGACGAAGGACCAGTCGAGATTGCGCTCGTCGGTGACCTGACTGACCACGAAGGTGAATTGTCAGACCGTCTGCTTAGCGTCCCGCCGGGAGGCGAATGCACGCTATTTATCGACTCGCCTGGCGGCAGCCCATACTGCGCTATCGCCCTAACCTCACTGATTCGGCTGCGTGGATTACGAGCCACCGGTATCGTGATTGGTGAGTGTTCATCGGCCACACTTTGGCCGTTCGCGGCGTGTGAGCGTCGGATCGTAACCCCTTATAGTGTTCTGCTCTTCCATCCAATGAAATGGCAGAGTGAAGAGCACGTCGGACTCGCGGAAGCGGCCGAATGGGCCAGGCACTTCGGCGATCTCGAAAACGAGATGGACGGGCTGCTTGCGGAACTATTGGGCGTTGAACCCGATGTTCTGGATAAGTGGATCAATCCAGGGAAGTACATTTCCGGTCGCGAGTTTTCTGAAGCTGGCTTCGCTGAACTGATTCCTCTGATTCGCCCCCGTTCCGATCGCAACGGCAAAGCAGCGAAGAACGGTAAGGCTGTTGCCGACAAAACAACGCCCACCAAGGCTTTGGGAAGCGACAAGACATCGCCATCGATTTCGAACGCGACAAGCACGAACGGTAGTGCCAATACATCCGTTCCAAAGACCGGCATGTCTTCGTAGCTGATTCCATCGGCGCCGCGCGTTTGGTTGAGCGGCGCCACCACCGGCTACATTCTCATCCGTTGAAATGATGGCCGACGTCGGAAGGTTTCCGGCGTTCAGTTCTCTTGTATGATGAAGTTGATGTTCGTCGTACCCTCTACCACACGGTGCACGCTCAAGATCGAGACAGCACTCACGGCTAGTCGGTCGCCTGCAAGCCTGCATTGGAACCTAGGACTCACGCTATGGAATCGAGCGATAACTCTTCCAAGCCAAAACATGCGCGTTGGGTAGGACTGGGTATCGCGGCCTTTCTTTGCTCACAGATTCTGATTCCGGCCAGTTACTACTGGAACGACGAGCCGACTTCGGAACGCTTCTCTTGGCGAATGTTCTCGTCGGTGGACTTGAGTACCTGGGACACACGCGTAACGGCTTTGGTTGATAGTAATGGACAGGTGGTGGAGCAAGAAATCCCACTCGCTGCGACCCTCCAAGAAACGTATGTGAAAACTGTCCAGCGAGCACAGTTCGACATTGTCGAACAGCTGATGCGGCAACTCAGTGAAAGTCCAGGCGTAAGCGAAGTTCGGTTTCACGCTCAGGGCAAATTTCCCAGCGGAAAGTTGATGCAACCGATTCGACTTTCCATGAGGCGTGGCGGCCCGTTGCTCAAAGCATCGGCATCGTCAAACTAGGGCAGAGGGGAATCAGATGGATCGATGGGACAGACATTGGTTCGGCCCTGTGGCCGCGATTCGCCCGTACCTATTTCAAAAGTGCTTTCTGCTGCTAGTGGCATTTGACCTGCTGGTGCTGATGGTCGAGCGAGGTGGTCGCTACGGCC
>CAYQMZ010000280.1:0-3875 GCA_964418725.1 uncultured Pirellulaceae bacterium | reverse complement strand
GGCCTGGACGGTGTCCCGTTCAATGTGCCGCACTTTGGCTGGTTGAATCGCTTCCACAATTTGTTCCTGACCAATGGTGTGCCAGACGCCACTTTCTACGTCGCCGTCGTAGTGACCACGAGCTTTCTCACGTTCTGTCTTGTTACGGCAGGGCACCGACGCTGGCTGTGTGGAATCGTGTGCCTGTTGTACACCTACGCTTGGTCAATGAGCCGACTGGATAGCTACCTTCACCACTATATGCTGTCGTTGATTCTGTTCTGCATGATTTTCTTCCCGGCAGTCGACCCACGACTATTGCGGGACTACAGTAGCGTCTCAAAAACCGATGACTCGCGAGAGAATGCCAGAAAACGCACGGTTGGTTCGTCTATGTCGCTGCACAGCACAGGCTGGCTATTAGCTGCCTTGGCCATCGGCTATCGGGTTTCGTTGGCGGTTATTCCACCGACCGAAGTCCCAATGCGTTGGGCTGCCATGTTTGCGTTTGGCCTGGCCGCGGTCGGTGTCGCGTGGCTCTTCGGTGGTTTGCGGTCAGCCATTGGTTCAACAGACGATCTGCCGTTCCCGACCATAAACTCCTGGGCGGTTCGGCTTCTGGCGACGACAGTCGGTGTAATCTACGTGTTCACTTCGATAGCCAAGATGGACTGGGAGTGGTGTGGAGGTCATACATTGCGTCGGGTCGGCACTACGGCCGACGTTTTGCTGCCGGTGGAACGGCTCGCACAATCGGTTGGCATTTCTTCAGAGACATTCTGGGCCGGACTGGCAACATTTGTCATTCCACTCGAGCTTGCGCTTGCCGTTATCTATGTGGTGTCAGCGCGACAGGACGAGGACAACAGACATTGGCTCCGCCGTATCTGTGCTTTTGGATGGCTTCTGGCGATTGGACTGCATCTGAATAACGAGATGATGAGTCTGATCATTCAGTGGTTCGGCTACTACATGTTGCTGCTTGCTAGTCTCTTGCTGTTACCAGCCAGGGTTCTGATGGTGTTTGGTTCGATGTTCTACTCCATCGAGGCAGCGATACGTGACTCATTTGACAAGCGACTTGCACAGCTCTCTCACGGCGGTGCGACGGTGGTGTCGGGACTCCTGTCGATGCTGGCTTTTGTGAGCTTAGTCGGCATGGGATTTTTCACCGGCATTATGGGGGCCATCGTGGCCACGCTGATACTAAGCGGACTGCTTGTGATCACACTCGTTTATGGGTTAGTTGCTGGATGGGAGCGAAAAGCCATCCCTCTTTGTGCCTCTGCTCTGGTCAGCAGTTTGCTGATGACGCTGGCTGTTGCTCAGTGCTCTATGCGATTTGACTACTACGACTTGCGAGGAAAGACGCTTCAACAGCTAGGAAACAACGAGGCCGCTATTCAGGAAATGGAGCTGGCAAGAAACTATCCTGCGCCGTCGTCGAAGGCCGAAGCCGAATTGTTCACGAACCTTGCACTTGCGAATCGAAGGCTGGGTGGTGTTGATCGTCTCAAGGCTGCGGAACGCTACTACCAGGAGGCGATCGCGTTGGATTCCCGGCAGTTCCTGGCTCACTATAGTCTGGCAAACTTGCTGATCAGCCAACAACAAATCAAGCCCGCCGAGAAACACTACCGAGCCGCTATTCGCATCAAGCCAGACTTCTCAGACGCGTACGTCAACCTTGGAAACCTACTCGAGTTCAATGAGCAGTACCGCGATGCAATGGCCTGTTACCAAACAGCACTTGAGATCGAACCAAATGCCGCTGACATCAAGGAACTTGTAGCATCTGCAGCCCAGCGGCTAAGGGACTCCGGCGAAACCAGCAGCGATGGAGATACTTCCCCGATTCAGGCCGAGTGAATGCCTGGCTGCTTTCGATGCTGTACTAACAGGAAAATCCCTGAAACGTCCGGCAGCCAGAAAGCGAGGCACGCCCAAGCGTTAGGGCCGGAAGGAGGGGCTCGGACGTGTTCCTGCGCCACTCCCGTTGTTGATCCCTAGGCCTCGGCGGTATATTTCAAGTACCCGAAAGACGGCCACAATTCGCCAGACCGAAACAGGTTAAAACCGATGTCAGCTCGACTAATAAAGATTGCCATTTCGTCATTGCTTCTTGCATTCGCCGCAACGCTCACGGGCTGCGGAACCGTCACCGAAAGCGAAGACGTCGCCGAGTTGCGGTCCAACATGCAAAGCCTGGCAGCAGCGTATGGCAGTTACACAAAACAGAATCGTGGCCGTGCCCCTAAAGATGAAAAGAGATTTCGTGCTTGGATAGAAAAGAACGGCGGCGCCGAAGTCTTCGAAGCCCAGAGCGTCGACGAGATGTTCGTTTCGTCACGGGATAACGAGCCTTACGTGGTTGTATATGGCAAGCCCAAGCAGGTTATCGCTTACGAAGCCGTCGGCGTGGAAGGTTCACGCTACATCGCTGATAACCTAGGGGTCGTGCAGGAAGTCGACGAAGCGACGTTCGCGGAAATGGTTCCGAACGCTGAGTAGAAAACAATGCACAGCAGCAACCCGTCGAATTTCGAACGATGCAACGGATTGGCCTGATTTCTGACACTCATGGCTACCTTGATTCAGCCGTCTACGAATACTTCGAGGATTGTGATCAGATATGGCATGCCGGTGATTTCGGTCCCGCCGAGGTTTCGGAAGAACTCTCCGAATTCAAACCACTCCGAGGTGTCTACGGCAACATCGACGACCAACAAGTGCGGTCCATGCATCCGCTGCATGACCGCTTCGATTGCGAAGGGGTCGACGTCTGGATGACGCACATTGGGGGATATCCTGGCAAGTACGACCGTTGCGTGGCAAAACAGATTCGCGCGAACCCGCCAGACCTATTCATTTGTGGGCACTCGCATATTTTGCGTGTGATGCGAGACAAGAAGCTGGGCAACATGCTGCACTTCAATCCAGGAGCAGCGGGGCGACATGGTTTTCATGCTGTGCGAACCTTGCTTCGATTCGAAGTGAACGAAGGCAAAGTTCAGAAGCTGCAAGCAATCGAGCTGGGGCCGCGTTCGACGTGACCTAACACTTACGCCCACTTACCCATTCGAGACTTCGCCATGACGAAACGCGTTGCAGTTTGTGTGTTGGCGATCATCTGCCTTATCGCGGGTGCCTACGGGATTTCTCGTCGAACCACGGGTGACGCTCCGTCGAGTGTTTCTGATTCTGGCGATTCCACCCAGGTTGAAACCGCTACAGACGCGAACACGGCAATCGCGACTGAAATGCCTCCGCCTCTACTCGTCGATTCTGCACGCGACGAAACACTGCTGGATGATCCAAGCCAGGACGGGTGGGAAACGGAAGTTATCGCTGCCGATGCCAAAAAACAACTCATCAAGCTGCTTCAGGCAATCGCTAAAGATGATACATCCGATCTAAAGAAGTACGCTGTGCCCGACGCTCGCATGGCGGAACTCGGCAGTTTGAGGCCGGTGCACCGAGAGAAATCGCTATCTGTTCATCGCGTCGTAGAGTCGGAAGCTCACGGTTGGAACGACCTGCAGATTGGCTTGGCGAAAATGATTGGTCCACTGAGGGCCGTGTCAGCCCCAAACTTCCACGCGAAGGTTGTTTCCGTGGATGTCGGGGTCGGTGAAAACGAAACAGAAATCCTCTACGAAGCCGATTCGATCAGCGCTGAAAAACAGATCCAACAAACGGCTCGCATGACAGCTGCGTGGCGGCAGAAGGACGGTCATCTCCAGCTTGCCGAACTCAGGGTTTCCGACTTTGAACAAGTGGAGCGCACATCGGCTCCGTGGTTCGTTGACTGTAGCGGCAGCGTGCTCCCAGATACGGAAGGGCTGCGTGACCAACTTGGACGTGGCCTCAACCACTGGATGCAGCGAATCGAACGT
>CAYQMZ010000279.1:0-8791 GCA_964418725.1 uncultured Pirellulaceae bacterium | reverse complement strand
GCTGTCGCGCGTCCACTCGCCGCCCAAGGGTACATGGCCACGGTGTAGTTCACCTTGTCTCGTTTCGCTTCGGATTCAGTGAGCCCCGCCCAGGCGATTTCTGGATCAGTAAACACAACGGCGGGAATGGCCATCGGCTCGAACACAGCTGGCTTACCAAGAATTGCTTCGACGGCAACCTTTGCTTCGTGCGAAGCTTTATGGGCCAACATGGGTTCGCCAGCTACGTCGCCAATTGCGTAGATGTTACCTTCGGCTGTCCGTTGGGATGAGTCGCAGACGATGAAGCCGCGTTGATCGACCTGAATTTGTGTATTTTCCAGCCCAATGCCTCGACTTGATGGGCGACGCCCGACGGCCACTAGGACGCGATCATATTGCTCAGTTCCGAACTTACTGGGCCCCTCGAACGCGACCTCGATCTTGTCGCCACGCTCTCCCAAAGAACCGACTTTGGTATTCAGCAGCAGCTCCATCTGCTTTTCAAGTCGCTTCTGCAGCGGCTTCACGAGGTCTCGATCCGCACCGGGCAACAGCGTGTCAGTCAACTCGACGACGCTGACCTTTGTGCCCAAGTTTGCATAGACGGTCCCCATTTCCAAACCGATATAGCCGCCGCCAATCACCAGCATCGTTTCTGGGATATCCTGCAGCATTAGCGCGCCGGTCGAGTCCATCACGCGGTCCGAATCAACCGCCAAGGAACCGGGCATGGCAGGTGTCGAACCCGTCGCAAGGATCAGGTGATCAAACGTAAGCTGACCGCCTTCGGGAATCGACGCGTCGTCCCCTTCTAGCGCGAGCGTGGAAGAATTGACGAGCGTTCCCCGCGCCTTGATAACGGTGACTTTCCGCTTCTTGGCGAGTTGCGTCAGGCCGCCAGACATTTTCTTGATGACGTCATCTTTGCGTGCTCGCAATTTGTCGACGTCAAATTGTGGTTCGCTGTAGGTAACGCCCCAGTCCTCTTTCAGCTCTTCAACTTCGCTAACCACGCGGGCAACGTGTAAAAGGGCTTTTGAAGGAATGCAACCTCGCAGTAGGCAGGTGCCACCGAGACGCGGATCAGCTTCGACAATGGTGACGTTAAGACCTGAATCCGCTGCGATGAATGCCGCAGCGTAACCACCTGGACCGCCTCCAAGTACGACAACCTGAGAATGCATGGAGAACCTACATCAAGTATGAAGACAACGCCCTGCAAACACGGTCGATTAAATCGGACCAGTCAGCAAGGCGAGAATAAACACGTCTGGCGCCGAAGGCGCCAGGCGGAAATGAACGTTGGAAAGGCTCCGTTAGCGAGCCAAGAATTCCACGACCATATTGACGTCGACAGGCAGACTGATGTCGCTTGGACCTGGAATCCCAAGCAAGCTGGCACGACAGGTCTCGGCGTCAACTGCCAACCATTCCATCGACTCACCTTGCGAAGCTTCCATGAGCTCACGGTAAATCGCCTGTAGATTCTTTCGTGGGCGAACGGTAATCACATCACCAGCACGCAGGCGAAAAGATGGCGACGAAGTCTTGACTCCGTTTACCTGGAAGTGACCGTGCACGATACCCTGACGCGCTTGTGGGCGAGTCTTCGTAAAGCCAGCACGACGCACGACGTTATCCAGTCGGCGTTCGCAAAGTAGCAACAGGTTCTCACCCGTGTTGCCTTTGATTCGACCAGCCTTGTCGTAGTACTTACGAAGCTGGCGTTCACCCAAGCCGTAATAGTGCTTGATCTTTTGCTTCTCCATCAAACCTAGACCGTAGTTCGATGGACGCCGGATGCGAGTTCGCATTCCGGGAGGATGATCACGACGCTCGTGAGCACGGATGGCTCCGGCGCTTTCGTAAATCTGTGTTCCTAGACGTCGGTTGATTCTGGCTTTTGGTCCAACGTAATGGCCCATGTTGTGCACTCCACACTTGTTGAGTTTGGGCGGCGTCCGCAGCTCAACGAACTTGTTACTAACGCTAACTCCACTAGCTGACCACCGCTGCCTAGCTAGAATCCAGCATTCTCGCGAAATCCCGACTCTTACACAAGAGGGATGACTGCCCGCACACCCGCTACAAACCACGCAGATCCGCAATGAATCTTTGGGCTCCCTACGAACAGATGAAACTGTCGCCACCCCGCGTCCGAGTGGTCGGGACAGAAGACGTGTTTTTGATCCTAGAGGACGGACGGCGGATCATTGACGGCTTGGCTTCTTGGTGGACGGCCTGCCACGGCTATAACCACCCGCACATCCGGTCTGAAGTCCAACGTCAACTGGAAACAATGCCACACGTCATGTTCGGCGGGATCACTCATCCGCAAGCCGAACGACTGGCAAAACGATTGGCCGAGATTACGCCAGGCGACCTCAACCATGTGTTCCTCAACGATTCCGGCTCCGTGGCGGTCGAGGTCGCTATGAAAATGGCGGTTCAATTCTGGCTGAACCGCAAGGTTGCCAGCAGGCACCGGTTTATCTGCTTCCAAAATGCCTACCACGGCGACACCACCGGCGCCATGTCCGTGTGCGATCCGGAAAACAGCATGCATTCCCACTTCAAGGGATTCCTGCTGGAACAGTACCCGCAGCCAATACCGAAGACGGCAGATGAAAAGCGAGATTTCGCGACCTTCTTGGCGAGCCGACGCGACCAATTGGCCGGAGTCATCCTGGAACCCCTAATCCAAGGTGCCGGCGGCATGAAGTTCCACCCGCCGGAATCGGTGAACTGGATTGCCACCCAATGCCGCGAGCAAAACGTCCTGTTCATCGCAGACGAGGTTGCCACAGGGTTTGGCAGAACGGGAACAATGTTCGCCTGCGAGCAAGCGGAAGCTGTGCCTGACATCATGTGCGTGGGCAAAGCACTAACCGGTGGCACCATGGGCATGGCCGCGACGATCGCAACCGACGAAGTGTTTGAAGCCTTCTACTCAGACGATCGAGCTGCCGCGTTAATGCACGGGCCAACGTTTATGGCCAACCCGCTCGCCTGCGCCGCAGCAAACGCTTCGATTGACTTGTTCGAATCCGAGCCGCGATTGGGGCAGGCGATAGATATGGAACCACGCCTGCGAGAGATGCTGCAACCGTGTGCGTCAATTCCAGGTGTCGTCGACGTTCGTGCAAAAGGCGCTGTCGGCGTGGTGCAAGTCGAAAGACTAAAGCACCTCGATCGTCTGCGAGCAAGTTTCGTGGACGAAGGCGTTTGGCTTCGCCCCTTCTCCGACATGATCTACGTCACGCCTTCGCTCACGCTGGAAGATCGAATCGAACCACTCTGTGAAGCAATGGTGCGAGTGATTCGAGAGTGGTCTCGCTGGTAATCCCAACGACCTCCCCGAGCGTCACCAGTCGCAACTACTTGATGTTGTAGATGATGCCCTGAGACAACTGCATCGAGCCGGAAGTTACTTCCTGCCCCAACACCGTTTCTTCGTTGTACTTACCCTTAATCATCTCTTTGCCGCTCTTATTCTGGCGAGAGATTCGCACCTTATAGAATCCCGGCAGCACGCCGCCAAGCTCATCATCGATCCCGACGACGGCCATTCCGGAGCTATTCGTCTCGCCGCTGGCAGGCTCCAAAAGCGAGCCCATGAATTCCTCTGGCTCAAACGTGACGGTCGCCATCTGCACCGCCGAACTGCCTTTTACCACGCGGCAGGCGATCGAAATTCGACCATCGCGTCCTTGCATGATGTGCTCAACACGGCTCTTGATCTCGGCCTGAGATATCGTCTTGCTGCCGTCGGTGTCGATTTCTTCCATCGCACCCAGCAACGAGCCACATAGCTTCAACTCTTTCTTACTCAACTCACCGTCGCCGTCTTCGTCGTACATGCTAATCGCATCCGCCGAAGCAGCCTCGGGATCAAATTGTGGGGCTTCCACGCGTTTGGGCCCACCACAGCCAGCAGCCAACATGACGGCACCAAACATCAAGAGCAGAGCGAAGAAAGAAAAAGCGAACTTGGGCTGTCGTGTCATTTTAGTTCTCAAGCAAAAAGAAACTCCGTCGACCAATGGTCCACGGAGTTACTGTAGCGTTCAGCGTCGGCAATTCAAACCCGCATCAGAGCGGGATATGAGCGACTTTAACGTAGGTCCAGTTGCCCCTGGTCCTTGCGATTCGCTTGCTGGCAGTGAGTGATGATATCCAAGCCGTAACCGTTGCTTTGAACGGAACCGTCACACATGACGACGTTCCAGACAGCGTCGTGCGAACTTCCGTATGAAGTACGATTCGTCAAACCATTACGGTCGCGAAGCGGAGCCCAACAAGACCCGGTGGGACAGGTTCCGTCTGCTCGAGGCAAACCTGTAACCCGGTGGTTGTCGTCTTGGTGACCAGAGTACATGCTCCAGTCATCCGATGGGTCACGTCCCGTCGCGTAGTGGTCTGGGTTCAAATACTTCTCACCAACCATGTACGTTTTGCTCGTACCATCCAAAATTTTCTTCAGTTTAAGCGACTCGCCTTCATAGCAGACACCGCCGCCTTTCGTCCCGTACGTATTGATGACGCCAGGGTTTGGCCAAGCAATCTTGCCATCAACAACGTCACTGACACTGCTAGGCTCTGCACTGTATGGCTCGCTCCAGTCTGCTGTACCAGAGTTCGCACCGTAGTCAGTTCGAGCGGCAAGATTTGTGAAGGAAGCGTTTCGTTGCGTCAGCCCCATGGTGTACGGGCGAGCTTCGCGACGACTTGGGCAGTTCATGGACGCGATCGGAGTAGCGATCACTTGAGCAAGTGCATCGCGTTTCGCTCCGTCCTGCAGTCCCTTACCCAAACTCGAAAGCCCACTCTCTTCCATGAATACCATCTGTTGGTAGATCCAACCGCCAGGCTGCTTAGATCCCAGTCCCAGATCGGGGTCACCCATCCAGGTCGCACCATAGCCACCACCAGGCAGTGAGCCTTGGGCACTCTCGAAGTTCAACCAAGCCAATCCCATCTGCTTGAGATTGTTGATGCACTGTGTTCGACGAGCAGCCTCTCGAGCGGCCTGGACAGCAGGCAACAACAGAGTGACGAGCATCGCAATGATTGCGATCACCACGAGAAGCTCGACAAGTGTGAATCCGGACTTACGTTTCTGCATTTGTTTCCCTCTCCTAGAAAGGCGGCAGATGCCCCTAGCCGCCCTCTTTGTTACGTTCGGTGCAACAGTTTATCATGCCACGAGCGTTTTTCGCCAGTCAAATAGCGAACGCCGGCCCAATCTTGTCTCAAACTCCGCACCTATCTCATGCCATTCGACTCAATCTGCTTCAAATCTTTCGGATTCCTGGCGTTATTTGGCCTCAACCTGGACACTTTTGCCAATGGTAATCGTCCAACCCGAAAGTCGATGCTTCTGTGTCTTCTCACACTCCTGGCGATCGGATGTGGGGCTTCGGAAGACCCAGCTGCCGTATCGCGTCTGAAAGCTGCGAATGTCACCGTGATGCAGAACGGCGGGAAGTCGTATCAAATCATCGTGTCACAAGAACTGACCGATGAGTTGGCTGGAGACGTCGCAAAACTTGGGCATTTGAAGAACCTGAATTTCTCCAACGCAAAGCTGTCCGACGCTGCGTTCGTGAAAGCAGTCAATGGGCTAGAACCGATTTCCGTCGTGCTGAATAAAACTCCGATCACAGACGAAGGCGTCAAGGGCATGTCCGGATTCTCACGAATCGAGGCAATCTTCCTTACCAACACGGAAGTCACGAGCGAAGCCCTGAAGACGATCGGCAAGCTCAACTCCTTGCTCGAACTGAATATCGACAATACCAAAGTGACGGATGATGGCCTGGCTCAACTCACGGGACTATCCAACCTGAAAGTTCTTGTGATCAACAACACGAGCATCGGTGACGCTGGCTTGGATCACCTGAAGTCAATGAAAAACCTTAGCAAGATCGACGCGAAGAACACACAGATCACTCCAGCCGGCGTTAAAGCTCTGCAGTCGGCGATCCCGGGGTTACTGATCGCTCAGTAGCCATTGCGTCTGCTCGAGATGGCGATGCAGTTGCCCTACTGTGCCTCACCGTCTGCGTCGCCTTAAGCATGCCAAGACGGTGACCGTGGCCGTCAAGAACAATTGGGCGGAAGCAGGCTCGGGGACGGAAGCGACACGGAATCCAAAGTCTTCCGCCTCAAGCCGTGGCAACTGCCAGTTGCGAAGATCTTTGATTGAGTCCTGAGGAATGTCGTAAAACCCGCCGCCCAAGGTGCCTCGGCTTCTGACGTTGATGACCGTTTCATTCCATTCCCAGACATTACCCGCCTGGTCGAATGTGCCGTAGTTGCTTTGCGCTTGCAAATACGTCCCAACTTCGATCGTTGCCTCTAGACCGGTTCCGTCGAAGTCCATCATCATGTTGACGCTTCGAGAGCCATTCAATGAACCTTGCCCGATGGGAACCTGATTGCTTCCGGTTGGATAGAACCGATAAGTCTGCGCCGCAGGATCATAGTACGCCGCTTTGAACCACTCATTCTCCGTCGGGATGAAATATCTGGCATTGGGGTCGCGACTGGCTTCCTGTCCTTGTGAAAGCAGGTATGCACCCGCTTCGGTTGTTTGGGCCGACTGCTCACCGGTTGGCTGACCGTTGTGCAGCCAATTCGTGAAACGCATGGCATCGAAGAACGAGACTTGAACGACAGGATGGAGGTCGAAACCTTCGCGTGTTGCGTAACTGAAGGCTCCGTCTTCGCCGGCACGAACAATTTCCATCTTCGGATTGAAGAGTCCGTTCGGATCAGCAGCAGCCACGTTGTTCAAGAATTCGGTGTACTGCTCATTCGTGACTTCGTGCTTGCTTAGTCGAAACACCTCGTCCACGGAACCGAACCCCGTCGAGCGGTCCGGCGGATTCCCGGGGGAGTCTACGAATGCCCAGTCAAAGGAAACACCTGCAATTGAGCTTTTGCCCCAACAAAGGACCGCGACAGCACCAATCAACCAAATCCACTTGGAAGCCTTAATCATTTCGATATCCAATTTGCTGGTAGCAACAGCAATCCATCCTACTTGAGGGGTTGGCGAAAGAAAGTCAACGAGGATGAACGCGTTGAGTGTAAACCAAAGCGGACACAGCCCCACACAAAATGGAATTTGGGAGTCTGGCTAAGGCCAATGCATAACAACACGACAGACTACCTGCGCGGGGACAACTCCCCCTCACTCACGCGAATTCGATATCTCGAATCTGTGTAGGCACCCGAAACGACTGCCACACATCCTCCGGTACCTTACGGAAAGCTTTGGCGACTCGTTGCCTGGTCCAGGGACGTCCTTCGACGCGACGGATCAAGATTCGCTCGACTTGTTGCGGAAACTTTCGAGCGACCTTTCCGTAGATTTCGGCATCCTTCTCCCCCGAGTCACCAACCAATACGAAGCGACGTTGCGGGAACATTCGGAAGATCGACTTGATAATGTTGTACTTGTTGCGTTTCTTGCTGATGAAGACTTTGAAAATGCTTGGGTCGCCAAACCGATACGAACGTAGATGATAGGAACCGACCGGAAAACCTGATTCCAACAGCAGTCGATTCAGGGGTTCGAACAACTGCCAGGGACTCGACGAAACGTAATGAAATGCTGCCCCCTGCTCTTCCCAATGTTGGTACAGCGGAGCCATTCCTGGGACCGTGGCAAACGGGTTGAGGAACGTGTTGTGCAGCAGTTGACGCCGATGCGCTACTTGGCTGATTTTCAATGTATCGTCGATGTCCGAGATCACTGAGATTCCGCGGGGCGGAATGATATTCACATCCTGCTCAATCTGGCGGGAGTCCTCAGGTGCCAAATGCACGCGGCAATTCAGTCGATGCCGAATGGGACTAGCGGGCACCGACGGGGAATCAGCCAGCCCTTGTGCCAACTCCGGCAGTTCGCTGGCGCTTAACGTGGCGTGTGCTCGAATGTGCCCGGTGCGTTTGGATACCGCAGAGACCGCTTGGTGGTTTTCTCCCACCCGAAAGACGACCGAAACGCGTTTCTGCGGCTCGTTTAGGAAGCCCCGAATTCGATCTTGAAAAATCTCGCTCGACGAGATCACGTCTTTATCGATCTTCAGCAGTTGCTGCATGAAGCCAAGGAAAATCCGCTGCCGAATGCCCTCCTGGCCCGACTGATAGACGAAGCCATTAATTGGCAAACGCCACACCCCCGCGGCCGAGTCGTGAAACACAAAGGAGGGGTAGAGTTCGACGTGCTGCCCCCCGTGCAGTTCACTGTGACTCATCTGCATGGGTATTTCCTTGAGGGCGAAGAACGGGTTACTGAATTGAATCATTTCGCGTCAGGTTTGCAACCGAGGGTTCGGCTTGCGACCACCGTGTTCCGAGAAAGCAAGCAAATACAAATTGGTATTCGCTGAACCAATCAGTTTCTTCATCCTTTTTCGCTGCTACACTCGACGCTATGGAACAGATGAGCTTGTCGACGGCGACGTTTTTGTACAACCTGACAATGGTGTTTCTGCTTGGGCTCGCCACGTTTTGGTTCGTCCGCGAGAAACCGGAAAAGCGCGGGCTCCTGCGATTCGGCATCGGGCTTACGTGCCTCGGGTTGTCCGCGGTCTTTGTCGCTGTCGTCCTCAGCTTGCCACAGTTCAATCCGCTGCGGGCAGCTCGCCTCCTATGTTTCGGCTGGTTCTTACATCTGCCGTTGTATGCCTCGCTGGCAGCCGTCTTTGCCATCGAATACAGAGTACGCCTACTGGCGGGTGTCCTGGTGGCGATCACGGCCGGAATCGTCGCATTCTCGTTCTTCATTGAACCGTTT
>CAYQMZ010000278.1:0-8796 GCA_964418725.1 uncultured Pirellulaceae bacterium | reverse complement strand
TTCAGCGGCTGGCTGAGTAGTGGCCGCATTGAAGCTTATCTCCGCGGGCTCGGCGACACTGCGTTTCCCTTTAGCCTGGTTGGAAGTACGTCCTTGGAGTCGACGCGATTTTCAGCCAGCCGTGGCCTCATTTAGGCGTGCGGGGCGATGCGCGGGAGTAGGACGTTGAAAGTGGACTCGTGATGACTCGGACAGGCTGGCAGCCTGTGTTACAGAAATGAAAAAGGCCTGCGTAGTAACGCAGGCCTTTTGCGATTCTTGTCGTTTTGGCGGACGTTTACTCGCTGTCGCCGTCACCATCGGGGCTGGTTGGGATCAACAATCCACCGCTTCCAAGACCACCTTTGAGGTCTTTCTCTGCAGCTCGGCGTCGTTCCAACTCGGCTTCTGCTGCTGCTTCTTCGGCCGCAGCTTGTTGGTGACGAACATCGTCTTCGGCCCACTCGACTCGCTTGCGCGATAGTCCGATCTTGCGATCGTCTGTGTCGACACGAAGAATCTTGACTTCGATCTCCTCGCCAACTTTGACGACCTCTTCGGGATTCTCCACTTTGTCGTCCGACAATTCGGAGATGTGAAGCAGACCTTCCAGTCCGTCTTCCAGGCCAACGAATACGCCAAAGTTCGTGATCTTGGTGACCTTACCTTTGACGAGTTCACCTGGCTGGTACTTCTGTGGAATGTCGGTATCCCATGGATCCGTTTCCATCTGCTTCAGTCCCAAGGCGATGCGGCGACGTTCTTGGTCAACCGACAAGACACGGCACTCGAGCTCTTGGCCTTTTTCCAAAACCTCGTTTGGATGGCTGATCTTGCGAGTCCAGGACATGTCCGAAACGTGCAACAAGCCGTCGATGCCTTCTTCCAACTCGATGAACGCACCGTAGTTGGTAAGGTTTCGAACGCGTCCCTTGACCATCGTGTCGATAGGGTAGCGACCAGCAACTTGCTCCCAAGGATTGCTTTGGGTCTGCTTCATACCGAGCGAGATTTCTTCTTTCTGCTCGTCGATTCCCAGAACAACTACCTTGATGTCGTCACCAATCTGAACCAACTCGTTCGGATGGCTGATGCGCTTCGTCCAAGACATCTCACTGATGTGTACCAGACCTTCGATGCCTTCTTCTAGCTTGACGAACGCACCGTAGCTCATGACGTTCACGACTTGGCCGTCCACGGTATCGCCAACAGGGTAGCGATCGCTGACGTTCAACCATGGGCTTGGCGACTTTTGCTTCAAGCCCAAAGCGATCTTTTCCTTTTCGTGGTCGATGTTCAGGATCATCACTTCGATTTCCTGATCAATGGACACCATTTCCGATGGATGACCAATTCGGCCGTGGCTCATATCGGTGATGTGCAACAGGCCGTCGATTCCGCCAAGGTCGACGAACGCACCAAAGTCGGCGATGTTCTTGACGATACCTTTGCGAAGTTGACCAATCTCCAACTCTTGCAACAGAGCCTGACGGTCTTCCTGACGTTGCTTTTCGATCAGCAGACGACGGCTGACAACAATGTTTCGGCGTGCTTCGTCGATCTTGAGGACTTCGCACTGAACGAAGCGACCGATGTAATCGCCGATGTCATGCGGACGTCGAATATCGACTTGGCTGGCGGGCAAGAATACGTTGACCCCGATGTCGACCAGCAAACCACCTTTGATTTTGCGGATACATTTTCCTGTGACGACCTGTCCTTCTTGGACAGTCTTCATCATCTTTTGCCAATCGATGATCTTCTGAGCCTTCTTCTTGCTCAGTAAAACCATGTCTCGGTGATCGTCGGCCGGACCAGCTCCGTCTTCCACGTCTTCAACCAAGACCTGAATGATGTCGCCGACGTTTGGCTTTTCTTCTTCCTCTTCCCACTCGTTCAGTGGAATTCGACCTTCACTCTTGAAACCGACGTCTACCAAAACGCGGTCATTGTCGATGCGGAGTACCTTGCCTTCGACAATCGAGTTGACCTCGACTGTTTTTTCATTCTCAATCGCAGTTGCCAAACCACCTTCGTCGGTGCTGGCCATCATGGCTTCGATTTCAGCCGTTAATTCTGCGTCGCTTTCGAGAGATCGAATGAGATTACGGTTAACCATTTAAGAAAGTCTCAAGGACACGGGGAGTGAGGAACGCCATGCTGCCGAGATTTCGGCGAAGAGCGGAGGTGGGCGTCTTGAACTCGGCGAGTCCGGGGGCTGGAGCAAATTGACTGGCCGGATCGCCCAACGCTGAGCGCTCAATGACAGCTAGTCCCAAGTCACGCAACCTTATCAGAACCAAGAAATGCCCACAACCGGGGCCATTTCACCCCCTAGGACGCTGCTGGCGCAGTCACGCTATCGTCTAATACTGATCGGTTCGGCCGACCCAGGCTCATTAGTCGATCATGCCGGCACCGACCTCGCGAAGCCGCTTTAGGACCCGCGAACGAGCCACGAACGCCGCATTTACACTGATCCCCAGATCGCGGGCCACGCTATCGACGCTTTCGCCGCCCAAAGCGAGTCGTCTGAAGGCCTCGTATGTGGACTCACGAAACTCAGCCCGCACGACCTTCAGTAGCTCTCCTAATAGGAAGTCATCGTGCTCACGGTCCCAATATCGGCTCAGGTCGCTCTGGCCGTCGGATAGCTCTGCCACCGCATCCGCGAAGTTGGCGTCGACCTTCAACTGAGCCTGCTTTCCCTTGTTTCGCCAGAATTCACGAAAGCAATTCGCGCAGATTCCTCGCAACCACGTTCGAAATGAACCGGTGCGTTGCCGCTCGAATTCAGGGATCCGGCGAACCACGACCGCAAGGACGTTTTGAATTACGTCGTCAACATCGCCGCTGCCGATTCCACGCCGCAACAGAATCGCACGCAAGAACGGCGTGTAGCAATCGACCAGTCTCTGCCATGCGTCGTCTCCGCTGCCATGCCGAACCCGATCGAGTAGGCTCTCTGAAGTCTCGTCCATCTTTGGTCCATAAGGGAACTCGGTTCCCTATCCATCATCATGCCCTGGGCTTCTATTTTGATATGACGGGTATGCTCCGAGCAAGGTAATAGCTGAGGTTCAACCGTCGCATTGCCAACCAGGCTTATCTGATCGGTAACTTCCGCCTGATGTGTCACTTGCAGCAGCCCAATGCCTTACGACGCGCAGTCGAATTTCCCTGCTGCCACGGCAATTGAACGAAGGCAGATAACCGTTTTCAACTTCTTCTAACGCTCGCCGCGTCGATCGATCACAATGTAACGCAAGGAAAGCTACTCTGACCGTGAATTGGTATCCGCGACGTACATGAGCGACAGCCACCTTAACTCTGATGCCTTGATTGCCTTTGCGCACGGTCGCCTTGGCACGGAAGCACATACGGCGGCCGAGCAACATGTGCTTCGTTGCGAGTCGTGTTGCGATCGCTTGAGGGACGTTGACGTCTCGGTTTCTATGGGCAGCCGTACGGCAGACAAAGGTGTTGGCAGCGGGAACGAAGATACAGGCCACCGATACCGCTCGCCGTCTATCGACCCAAGGCCACACGAAAACGCGGTTGAGAATTCGGCGGTGAACTCGATGCACGGTCGGTTCTTGCCCGGTACCGTGATTGGCGGTCGCTACCGCATTGTGTCGCTGTTGGGTAACGGCGGTATGGGCGAGGTCTATCGGGCGGATGATTTGGCTGTCGGGCAAGCGGTGGCCTTAAAGTTCCTTAGCCCGCAATTCGCGAACGAGGTTACTGCCTTAGCGCGGCTTCAACGCGAGGTCCGCATCGCGCGGACGGTCTCGCACCCGAATGTTTGCCGAATCTATGACATCGATGAAGCAGAACACCCCGCTACGGGAATCGATGAGGAGGAATCGGCCGTCGATTCAACGACGAAGTTGCCCTTCATTTCGATGGAATATGTGGATGGCGAAGACTTACGAAGTCTGCTGAAACGCATCGGCCATCTCCCACAGGACAAGGGAGTGGATATCGCTAGGCAGTTGTGTGCGGGGTTGGCTGCGGCTCATGAACAAGGGATTTTGCATCGTGACCTGAAGCCCGCCAACATCATGATCAACGGCATGGGACAGGTTCGCATTGCGGACTTTGGGTTGGCGGTCATTGGAGAGCATCTGCAAAACGAGTTGGCCGGGACGCCGTCGTATATGGCACCCGAGCAACTTGGTGGCGGCGAGCATTCCGTTCGCAGCGATATCTATGCGCTGGGGTTAGTATTGGCAGAGCTGTTTACCGGACAGCGTGTTGTCAGGAGCAACGCGATCGCCGAGATACAGGCGGAACATGCCGACGGCGTCGCGGCCGAGTTTCCTCATGAGATCGATCGCGATGTCGAGGAAGTAATTCGGCAGTGCCTAGAGCATCGAGCCGCCAATCGTCCAAGCTCGGTGGCCAGCATACTTTCTGCGATGCCGGGAATGGATGGCTTGGAGGCAGTCCTGGCAGCGGGGGAAACGCCTTCGCCAGAGTTGCTGGTTGCTAACCGATCTTCCGCTGACCCGATCCAGCGAAGAACGATGCTCACCTGCCTGTTAATGCTCTTGTGTGGTGTTGCGGCGATGCTGTTCCTGCCGATCGGCACCTTGGGTGGGCTCATTCATAGTGCGGATTTTCCGCTGGAACCGGCCATTTTGCAGCATAAGGCAAGGGAGACCGTGATTGCATCGGGCTACTTCGCCGGCGCATCGCCGCGCTGGGTCAGCGAAGCTCACGGCTTTGTCACCAACCATGGGTTTAGTAGCACTACGCAGACCAAGCAGCGAGCTCACGACGAATATCACTACTGGTATCGCCTCGCAAACTTTCCAATGGTCCCTGAACGGCGTCTATCGACCCAAGTCTCCTTTGACGATCCTCCGCCATTTCGTCCCGGGATGGTCGAGTTACGTTTGGATCTACATGGTCGCTTGATTGACTTCCACGCCACGCCGGCCGGTCGCTCGACCGAAGAAACTACGGCCGTCGATTGGAAGGAGTTTTTTACCAGCGAGCGTCTAGGGATGAGTATTTCGGACTTCGTCGAAACAGACACTAGCCATGTACCTCGTACTAGTGCGTACGACACGCTCAAGAGTTGGCGACAAAAGGGCGTGCCCAGTGAAGAAGGCATGCAGTTGTTCGGAGCCAGTCAAAACGGCCAGATCGTGGCCTGTCGTGTCAGTTGGCCACTGGGAAAGAGCGACGATCCCGTCACTGTGATGCGAATGCCAATCATCGACACCACAAGACTGGCGATTGTGTTGCTGATGATTTTGGCTGTTGTGCTCGCCCCGATCAACGTACGGCGTGGAAGAATTGATCGTACGGGAGCCTATCGTATCGCGGTGTCCTCAGTCATCCTTACGTTACTCGGTTGGCTTTTCGGCGCCAGTTTGACTGGGTACATCCGCTATGACTCGCAGACGCTCTTATCTGGACTGCAAAGTGCTGTGTTCGTTGGAGCCGTTGCCTGGTGTTTCTATTTGGCACTCGAACCATTCGTGCGACGTTTCTGGCCGCAAGCATTGGTGACTTGGACCCGGCTACTTCGGGGCAAGTTCGATGACGCAGAATTGGGTCGCGACGTTCTTGTTGGTTTGACAGTGGGCGTCGGCTGCAACGTGGCCGCGAAGTTTGGAATTCAAATCCTGCAGTGGTTGAGTATCGACCCTCGACCATTCGTCGGTGGTGAACCCAACGTAATTCTGGGGGGACGTGCAGCCGTTGCCGGCCTGTTCGACTGCGCACTGTTCGCATTCATTGAGGGATTGTTCCTGCTGATGTTCCTCTTTGCGATCCGATTACCGATCAAAGTGAAGGGTATCGCGCCGGTACTTTTCGTGCTGTTCTTTACGGCTCAGTTCAGTCTGTTTTCGCCCGAGTACTTTGCCATTCACCTGCTGATGTGGATCGCCGCCGCGTTGCTGATTACGCGATTTGGCCTGGTGGCGCTGATTTGTTTTCAATTCGTCCGCCATGTTGTTGAGGCGTATCCCATCACAGGAGACATGTCGACTTGGTACGCCGGCTACTCGCTGATCCCGCTTGGCGTGGTGACGGCGCTTGGTGCCTACGGTTTCTACGTGGCCGCAGTACGCAGGCGGGCTACGATCGGCTGGCTTTAAAATGGCCGACTTCTGATTGGAAAGCATCAGGAGGCCTCCCCAGGTGTCGCCTATTATCTGGAGGCTGTCGTCCATGTCGGAGGCGGACTGTCGGCTGGCGCTTCCTAAAATCGGACGTCGCAAAGCCAAATCAGTAAGCGACTTACGACCGCGAATCGACGGTGTGCTCTCAGTGCTTCGCAGGGCAAATCAGCTCGCGGCTTGAACTTTAGACATTATGTCTGTATCTTTAGGTCAGCCAGGGACGATAATGAAGTTGTATCGTCCTATAGTGTACGAAGCGGCCTCAGCATTTTCCTGAAGGCCACGTTCCCGTAGCTCTGTTACTGAAGGATTGAGGGTATGACCGAACTGCAAAAGCAAGTTCAGCGTGCTCAGCGGCGGATTAACTTCCAAAGTTTCCTGACGGCCTGCATTTGGTCGTTGGCAATCTGCCTCGGCATTGCCGCAATCGCCATTGGCGTATCGAAAATCTGGCACATCAACGTAGATCCCCAGCAGTGGCACGTGGGCTGGCTGATTGGCGGCGTCGTTGGTGGTCTGCTCGGTGCAGCCGGATGGACCTATTACAAACGAAACAACATGGTCGAGGCCGCCATCGAAATCGACAGGCGGTATGGACTCAAGGAGCGCGTCAGCAGTTCGCTGGCACTCAGCTCGGACGAAGCGGAATCCGAAGTTGGCCGCGCACTGATCGCTGACGCGGCGAAGCGTGTCGAACGGATCGACGTAAGAGAAGAGTTCGGCGTTCGTGCCAATCGATGGGCGTTCCTGCCGTTGGCCACCGGAGCACTGGCAGTTGCATTGGTGTTCTTGCCTTCCGCTGACCCGGCTGCCAGTAACAAGGCGGAAGCGAAGACCGTCGAAGTCAAGCAAGTCAAGAAGTCGACTCAGACGCTGAAGAAGAAGCTGGCCAAGAAATCAGAAGACCTCGATAAGAAGAATCTGAAGGAAGCCAGCAAGCTTGCCAAGAAACTCGAAAAGGGCATCGACGAGCTTTCTAAGAAGGACAGCGACAAGAAGAAGGCCATGGTTGAGATGAACAACCTGGCCAAGGCTCTGAAAGATCAGCGAAAGAGTTTGAAGGGCTCGCAAGATCTCAAGCAAAAGCTGAATCAGCTGAAGGGCATGAAGATCGAAGATGGCCCCGCCGACAAATTGGCCAAGGCCATGCAGAACGGCGACTTCAAAGCGGCATTGGATCAGATCAAGGACCTGCAGCAACAGCTGAAGAACGGTAACCTTGACGCCAAAGACATGCAGAAGCTCGCGAAGCAAATGGACCAGATGCAAAAGAAAATGCAGGACATGGTTCAAAAGCACGAGCAAGCCAAGAAGGATTTGCAAAAGCAGATCAACGAGGCGAAGAAGCAAGGCAACAACGCCAAAGCTCAGAAACTGCAGAAGAAGCTGGAGCAGATGCAGGCTCAGGATGGAGCCATGAAGAAAATGCAAAAGATGCAACAGCAGATGCAGAAGATGGCTCAAAACATGAAGCAAGGCGGTCAGAAGGGCCAGCAACAGGCTCAACAGCAACTTGCGGAAATGGCGGGTGACCTGCAGCAGATGCAGCAAGAAATGGAAGAGTTGGAAGCCATGGATGATCTAATGGATCAACTGGCGGATGCCAAGAACTCCATGAACTGTCCCAGCTGCGATGGCGGTGGATGACAGGGCTGCCAAGCCGGCTTTGGTGACTTCGGTCAACAAGGTCAATTCCCTGGTCAGGGATTAGGTGATGGTCAAGGTCAAGGCGATCGTCCAGAAGAGAAGACGGACAGCAACTTCTACGACTCGAAAGTCAAGGCAAACGTAGGCAAAGGGAAGATGGTAATTACGGGCAACGTCCGTGGTCCCAATCGTCCTGGTGAAGCCTTAGAGGCCATTAAAGAAGCGATGGCTGCAGCTGAGACGACGGAAGAGGATCCGCTAACAAACGTGCGAATGCCAAAAGCACAGTTAGAACAAGCTGAGCAGTACTTCAACCAGATTCGCAGCAAGTAATCGCCGCGAAATAGAGTCTCAATTGGAAAGCCAGCCCACGCACTGCGTTGGCTGGCTTTTTTCGTGGGCGAACCAGTTTTTCCGCAAGTTGAGTAGTGCACGGCCAGTAGTACATCCTGGAGATCTCAACAAGCGTTCAATAGAATGAGAGTGGTCTCGATCGGCAACTTTCTGGTTTCCCAATGATTTCATTCAACAGCCGCTTCACGGTCATCGCTCTACTGCTTGCCGTCGTCGGTAACTTGCAGGCGATCGTGGTTGTGAACGACTCCGGTTCAACATTACAGCAAGAGCCCACTCCAGCGGGTTGGTCACACACAGGCGAATTGAACTCAGGCACAGGAGTCTATCTCGGCGACGGCTGGGTTTTGACCGCGAATCACGTGCAGGCCGGGACACTATGGCTGCCTATCTGGGACCCCAGTAGCCAAACGCAGAGCTTCGTCAGCTACACGCACGATCCTTCGACTGTTTGTCGGGTGCAGAACCCAAGTAATCCCATGGCGGAGTGGGGCGTTAGTGACCAGATTGTTGATGCCAACGGCGATACCTACACAATGTCGACGAATACGGACATGCTCGTATTTCGCCTGAACAGCATGCCGCCATTGTCCTCGCTGACGATCCCGACAGTCTCTTCGGCACCCAGCCTAAATGATACGGTCACGTTGATCTCGACTGGACGCGTTTTAGATTC
>CAYQMZ010000277.1:8362-8803 GCA_964418725.1 uncultured Pirellulaceae bacterium | reverse complement strand
GACCAGCGGTCATGTCGATGACGTACGACGTACTCGGAAATCGCGAGTCGCTCGTCGACGCCGTGGGCAATGTGACTTGCTTTGCCCATGACGACTCAGGCAATCCCCTGGTTGTCGTGAACCCGCGGGCAGAACTGGGTGGCTGCGGCGACGTGTTCACGGTGGATCGTTTCGCAACACGCACGTTCTACGATGGTCTCGGACGGCCTGTCGCGATGGAAGATGCCGGAGGCTACCGCACAGAACTGGATTACGACGCTGTGGGTAATCTCCTGGTCCAGCGAGATCCGCGCACGTTCGATCCAGCGACACCCGGTGAGTTCATTTTCGAGTTTGAATATGACGAATTGAACAACCTCAAGCAGCGACGCATTCCTGTCGGACCAGAAGGCAACGATGTCGTTGCTGGTAATCGAATCCAGGTCAACACCCGACGGATCG
>CAYQMZ010000277.1:0-8352 GCA_964418725.1 uncultured Pirellulaceae bacterium | reverse complement strand
CAATTGGTCTCGACGACGGTTAATGCCGCTGGCGCTACAGGCGAGTCGACGGCTCTTGTTACGCAGACGGAATACGATCCGCTGGGCAATCTTGTTCGCTTAGTCGACCCACGCGGCGAGTACTACACGACGACCTACGAATACGACGCAGGTGGGCGGCTTGTCTCAACGACGGAACCGACTGGCTCCGAAAGCGAACCAGGTGAGCCTTCGACGCGCACCATGACCTTTGACGCTGCCGGTAATCTGGTCGCCGAACAAGACCCGCGCGGCGATTATTACACCACGCTGTTTGATATCGACGAACTCGGCCGAGTCGAGCGAATCACGGTGCCTCGTGGTTCCGAGTCCACACCAAGGCCAGCGGCCGTGACAACGTTTGATTTCTTCCCAGGAGGAACGATCCGCACCGAAACTCCGCCGCGAACGGGCGAAGTAGGCGTTGAGCCCATCGTTTACACCTACGACGCTGCTGGCCGCAGAACTTCCATGAAGGATTCCTTCGGTACCACCACCGAATGGACATTGGACCCGCACGGAAATCCGATTCTGACCGAACTGAGCGCCAGTGGTACGACAGCCGCGCGGACGATGCGGATGGAATATGACGATCTGAATCGTGTCGTCCTAGAGGTCGACCCCGAGGGATTCGAAACTGAGACCGTCTACGACTCTTCAGCAAACGTTGTGAGAGTCGAGGGACCTTTCCGCAATGCCGACGGCCCAGCAATCACCCAATTCACTTACGACGGTCGCGACATGGTTCGCACAATGACCGACCCGGAAGGCAACATTCGCACGTTCGATTATGACCTCGCCGGTAATCGAGTTCGCGAAGGTGATCCGCGTGGCGAATGGGCGGATACGTTGATGGCGTACGACGGTGCGAATCGACTGATTTCTGTTTCGTACGCCACCGGTAGTGAAGAAAGTCCAGGCGAGCGAGCCGTCACTCGGATGCAGCATGACGCTGCCGGCAATGTCACGAAGACAATCGATCCTCGCGGCGAAGCATTCGCCGTCAACATTGACTACAACTTCCGAGGCCAGCCGCTACGGATCACTAGCCCTGGGGGCTCCGAAGAATCACCTGTGGAACTGATTGAATCGTTCGGTTACGACTTGGTCGGCAACGTCGTCAGCCACACCGATCCTCGCGGCGAAGCCTACAGAACCATCACCGAAGTTAACGCTGCCGGCCAACCGCTTTCGATAACGCATCCCGTGCTTTCGCCCAGCGGCGCACAAACGCTAACGGAGACATTCGAATATGACGCCGACGGCAACAACGTTCGACACGTTGGAATCGGCGGGGCGAACTATCTCACCATCAATGAGTTTGATGCACTTGGACGGATCCGACGCACCGTGGACCCAGTCGGCGAAGCTACTGAACTTGAGCACGACCGCTATGGCAACCTACTGTCGGTCACGGATGTATATGGCACGACCACGTCCACCTATGACGGCCTTAACCGCCTAACTTCCCGAACCAACGGCGAAGACGAGACTACTGAGTATCGATATTCTGCCACCGGCCTTGAATCGACGATCATAGATCCTCGACTGAATTCGTCGACCGTCATTTATGACCGACTAGGCCGCGAGGTCGAGCGCATCGATGCAAACGGCGTCTCGGAATTGATTGAGTATGACGAGATTGGCAATGCGATTCGGTTTACCGATCGCCGTGGCATCGTGAGCGAATCGACGTACGATGCGCGTAGTCTGCCTTTGACGCTCACGCGTGCGGCGGGCACGGATGAGGCTGTTACGGAGCGCTCAGAATACGACATGCTGGGAAGGCTCACGGCAGAGATTGATGCACGTGGCGATTACTACCGTACGGAATACGTTTACGACGCGCAGGGGCGTGTCTCAGAACAGCGTGGTGCAGCGGGGACATCGGTTCAAGCGGGTATTGCTACGCCCGGCTATGTGGATCAGGTCGTTGAAAAGTTCGAATACGATGCCGTCGGTAACTTGATCGCCATGACGCCGGCAAGAGGTGACTTCTGGCGCACAACAATCGACGTCGATGGATTGGGGCGAGCGTACCGAATCACTGGCGAATCCGGGACACCTGAAGATCCCAGAGAAGCTGTCGAACTGATGGAATACAACGACGCCGGGCAGGTGACCAAAGCGACCGACGTCTTGGGGAACGTCCTCGAACGAGAATACGATCGAGTCGGTCGCATCACGTCGGAAACCGTTAAGGGCCCGGAACTGACTCAACGCTGGGATTACATCGATACGCCGGGCGGCTATCAAATCGTTCAATTTGACGTCAACGGGAACGCGATGGTGACGACGGACTACGATCGGGCGAACCGACCGATCACAATTACGCCGCGAACCGGCGAGGCGACCACCCAAGAATACGATCAGGCCGGCAACCTCACTCGCATGGTACGCGGCAGTGCCGTTCAAGAGTTCACGTACGATGCACTCAATCGAATTGCCACGGAGTCGGACGGCTTGGATAGCACGCTGAACTTTACCTATGACGCGGTGGGGAATCTCCTTTCGCGGCAGGACGCACGTGAGAGCCAGCCAACATTCTTCACGTACGACGCACTCAATCGTCAGCGTGTCATTGTCGATCCAAGCGACGGCGTGACAACGATGGACTACGACGAAGAAGGGAATCTCACGCGAATCGAAGACGCAGTTGGAAACGTCAACTCGTATGTGTACGACGGCATGAATCGCATGATCTCGGACACAAACGAGTTTGGGACGCGAACGTATCGCTATGATCCGGCCGAAAACGTTGTCGAATACGTCGATCGAAATGGCCGCACCACAACTCGAACCTACGACGGAAACCAACGCATTTTGACGGAGGATTGGTTCGTCCAGGGTGAACGGGTGGGAGGTCACGAGTACACCTACGACGGACTGGCACACATGACCAGTGCCACGAATGGGGACTCTGTGCTGACGTTCGATTTTGCCAATGACGCAACCTATCGAATTATGGGTCTAGGCGTCACGCTGGCCAGTGGCGTCGACCAAGTATCGATCGAGTATGACCGTAACAAACTGGGGAACGCCACCAACATGTCGGTCGATATCGGCAGTGTTGAGAACGCAATTACGGAGAGCTACACCTTTCTGGATTCCAACGACCGTCTCTTCTCCGTCGCGCAAGACGGTGAGTTGGCCACACAGAAACGAGCTGAGTTTGAGTATCAAACGGGAATAGAGGCCTATTCACAGATTCGTCGTTTCAACGCAGCGGACCAGTTGGTTGCGACCACACAAACGACGTTGAACCCTCAGCAACTGTTGCAACAAATCCGCCACGTTGCCGGCGGTCAGACGATCAACGAATTCAACTACCAGTATGATGCCGACTATCGCATCAGTTCGGTTTCCGATCGTTACGGCGAGACGTCCTATCTCTATGACGCTTCAGGGCGACTCGCATCGGTCAACTCGACTGACCCTCTGGTACCGGATGAGTCCTATGACTTTGATGCCAATTCCAATCGGACGGTTTCAACCGAGCACGAACTGTATGCCTACGATGGCGTGAATCGACTGGAGAGCGATGGCGAATTCGATTACGCCTACGACAACGAGGGTAATCTGATTTCGAAAACCGAAATCGTCACCGGTGTCGTCACAGAATACGAGTGGGATCACCGCAACCGATTGACGCAGGTGGTGACTAAGACAGCCGATGGCAACGTCATCGACGTGGTGGGCTATGGCTTCGACGCCCTCGATCGACGCATTTGGAAACTCACCGATCCCGACGGAGATGGGCCGGCAACCGAACAGTGGCGGGGCTACGTCTACAACGGCGAAGAGGTTCTGTTTGAGATCCTGGATGAAGACGGCCTACAGTCAGGTATCGCGCCACAGGTTGATACCATTTACATGCATGGCGGCACCGGAGATTCACCGCTGGCGCAGGAACATGACGGCGAAGTTCACTGGCTACTATCCGATCACTTGGGCACTGTCCGTGACATCGTTGACGCAACTGGTCAACTGGCGGACCACATCACCTACTCAGCTTACGGGAACATCCTCGCCCGAACTGACGAAGCGATTTTCAATCGGTATTTCTTCGCAGGCGAACCCTGGGAAGCCGAGATTGCTTCCTATTACATGCGAGCCAGGTTCTACGATCCTGCCACCGGTCGATTCCTGAGCGTCGACCCGACTGGGTTCCAAGGCAAAGATCCCAACCTATATCGCTATGCGATGTCGGATCCAGTAAATCTGGTTGACCCGACGGGGCTGAGTGCGGTGTCGGCGTTACAAAATCCATTGCGATTGACGATGGAGACAGTTCGTCGCGATCGACAAGACCGGCTATTTGGACTCGAACAAGCGGCCACCGTCAATCTGCCCGGTGCCGGACCGGTAAACCTTGCGACGTTCGGCGCGGGTGTTGCCTCGGATACGTTTAATCATGTCGCGATCCCACTTGCTGTAACCGCTGCGTCTGGCTTGCCGCTGATTGGACCTCTCGTTCAAGCCGGCATGTTTTTGAAGGGCGCTTACGATGTGCACAAGGCCCTCAACCAGCCCGGTGATACGCAATTAGACCTCTGGGACGGAGTTAAGCTTGGGATTTCAACAATCGCGAGTGTCGTCTTTAACCCCAGACGTCTTCCCGGTGTTGGACTAGTCGTCGGCACCAGCGTCAATGCGGTGGACCTGGGCGTAAGTCTGTACTACAAGCCGAATGACAATGGACGCATCATCGGCGCGCTCCTCGGGTTCCAGGGCGACCTGTCCAGCGCGAAGGGCATGGCGCAGCCGGCAAGTCTGAGAGAGACCATCGCTGGAACGCGTGCCGGCGAGGCGGCCGAACCGAACCGCGTCCAAAAGTTGGTCGAGGGCACCAAGCAGAACGCGTTTGATCTACTTTCCACGGCTAAGCAGACCTATGACGCAGTTAGACACGTCAAGTCTGCAAGGGAAGCATTCGGCAGAGCCAGAAGCGGCTTTCGAGACGCCAAAGCGGCGGCGAGCGAGTATGTACACTCAAAGTACAACGACAACCTTGCTCCCTTGGTAGCGGCCGCGGAATTTGGGTGGAACGGATCACGAGTCGACGACGTGACAAACGCAGTCATCTTGGACCTGCAAAGCCGCGCTCCGAACAAGATCAAGAAATTGACGGAACACACTCCAATCAAGAATTGGACGGACGACCTTGCCAATGCAAAAAGGCTTGAGCAGTCCCTTGCCAACGACCTCACTAGCGCGCCGTGGATGCGCACGCGAAATACGCTTCCTGTCGAGCGATCGACACTCGCGAGAACGCGTGGAGCCCTTCAAGAGCTTGCTGCTGAACTGCGGGGCGATGGCCTCACTTCGCGCGTTCGAGAGATCGGCAACGGGATCATACGATACAACGCTCGCCACAATTCACACTATCGCGAGCGGATTGGCATGTTGGTTCGAAATTCCATCCGCACGGAAAACCCACACGCTGTATTTGATAGAGCGACGGAGGCATTGATCGTCGAGCAAGCGATCGTGATGCATTCTTCAGGCATGCTTCGCGTAGATAACCCGGCGGCACCCACGCCATCGAAACCGTTTACGCACCAGGACATCATCAAAGCACTACCGCAGATGATTCAACGGAACGAAATGGAATACCTGTTCCGCAAGTATCCAACGGTGGAAGATGCGAAATTCCAGTACAACTTGTTGCGTGCGACCGTTGAAAGCGGGCGAGGCGATGCTCAGTTTGCTCGGGAGCTGGAACTGGTCGGCAGTCACCTCACTCTGCTGCGAAAGCAAAACGTGGCCTTGGAACGAGTTCGTTCGGGTCTCAGCCATCTGAACCGTAAATTCCCGAACCACGAGGCAGCTCCGACGCGCGAATCGCAATACTTGTTCAGTCAGGCTGAGGCACTGACGAAAATCGTCAAAGAGCATCCTTATTCGTTCGACGGACCGTGGAACTACGTCGTCAACCGGTTGTTAAGTGAACCGTCACACCGGTTTGACGACCTCGTCAGAATTCCGTTTGCTGATCGACAGCAGGTTCAGGAGCTGGCGAACGTGGCTCGCGCGATTAACAACGGATCGCTCAAGGCTCCTGGCATCAAGAAAGGCAGCGTTGTTGCATTGATGCTGCAAGGTACGGCGGGTGCGACGCTGACACAGATTGCCTGGCGTGCGGACTTCGTGAAATCATCTTACTCCGGCAACTTCCAACGTATGCACTCAACACTTCGCGAGCCGATGCAAGCTTGGCGTACGCTGGCGGACCTGATGAAGAGCCCCATGAAATCACAAAGCGATGTGGACATGGGATTGATCGTCAAAGGCGGTGGACGACGACTTCTGAGTATCTTCAAGAAAGCGGCCGTACGATTCCCCAATGGGCAAGTGCGCGAACTGGCTGGTGGAGCGTCCATTCAAGCAATTGTCGATCACAGCTCTCCCGATTCCTTCATCGGGCGAACAGCTAGAAAGAGAGGACTGGAAGAACCCGTCGAATGGTATGTCTATCAGAATCGAGATCTCGCACAGATTGCCAATTCGACACAGGCGATGAACACACCAATCGCACGTGGCGGAATGAGCGTGATTCCCAATGGAGGCAGTTTTGATCTGGTCGCTCACTTCTCTCCCTACTTAGACACGTTCAGTGGTGATCCATCGCAAGTAATTAGCGGGGGCTTCCTGCATTCAGCGAAGTTAGCGGCCGCTGTCTCCGAGTTCATTGTCACGCCAGAACAGGTTGGTCCAGCGGTAATTGAAGCTCTGCAGCGATGGGAAGCTGCGGGTGTCGAAATCCCGGACGCGGCGATCCACATTCAGGTCCGCCCCCTCAGCGGGACGCAGTTGGGATACGTCGAGTTGCTCGAGTATGACCAGGATGGCTTGCCGAAAGCGGCTCGCATCGTGCTCGATGACGACGCCGCGGGGCATGGCTGGTTTGTCGACGCAACACCGAATGACGACGCCGAGTTCCCAGCAGTCAGTGACATGGTGCACGGAACGCAATTTGACTTACTGACCGTCGTGCAACATGAGCTGGGTCACCTCTTAGGTTTCAGTCAGTCGTTCGATGGCTTCGCCGCGATCACGCAAAGCGATGCCTACGGGCAAGAGTTCGTTAGCGTGGGCGACGAAGTGCTGGAACTGGATCCTTCCGGTAACGAATTGAACTACATTCATCGCAATCTACTGATGGCCGGTAGCCTTGCTCCAGGAGTCAGGAAGTCACCAAGCAAGGCGGAAGCAGAGGCAGTCTCGCAGGCCCATAGCTTCGCAACTGTTGGTTTTGCCGGGATGAATGTGTCGGGCAACCTTGAGGTTGATCTGTCGACGGGATTCGTGCCAATTAATCGGCAAGCCAACGGTGTCCCAGCATCCGAAAACGGCCTACTCGATACGTTGGCGATTGCTCCTGACGTCCCCGGATGGACGACAACGGGTAACGTCGCGTTCGAAGACGGTGTTGCAACATTGCGTGAGAGCGAAGGCATGCTCACCGATTTGTCACAGACTTTTCTTGTTCCCGAGAACGCTGAATCGATAACGTTCACCCTCGACAATATTCAGCTTACTGATGGCGTCAACGAACCCGCAGATGCTTTCGAAGTCGCGTTACTGACAACCACCGAAACCGAATCGCTGTTCGATACACCGCTTATCGGAGGCGACGCGCTACTGAACATTCAGTCTAGTGGTGAACTGTTCTTCGTCGATGGCGTGTCAACGTCGGCAGGTGTCGCCAGTGGCGGCACGCTTGATCTGACACAACCCTTGGAAGTCACACTCGAACTGTCGTCGATACCAGCCGCTACCGTCGCGACCCTTTATTTCGATTTGGTCGGTTTCGAATCGAAGGACAGCGTGATCACTGTGAGCGACATACAGCTCAATGGCCCAGTGTCCCCTCCCGGGCAGCTTCCAACAGTTTCCATCGAACTTGATGAGGCCACGGACACGGGCCTGCCTGGTGACAACATTACCAATGTCTCACAGATCTCCGTTCTGGGACGTACAGAACCCGGTCTCCCCGTATCAATCGATACCGACAACGACGGTTCTTATGACGATGGCACGGTGACATCAAGCAGCGACGGAAACTTCCGGTTTGGCGACATCCCGATCGAGGACGGCACAAATCAACTTCGGGTGCGTACGGAAAACGAAGCGGGTGTGGTAACCGAGAGTCTCATTATTTCCCTTGATAGCCAAGCTCCCATTTCTGCGCTCGTTGGCCCATCCGTCGGTACAACGGTTGTCGAAGACCTCGGATATATCGACCTTAGCTGGACAGACTCGGGAGTCGCCGGAGTTGATGAGGTCTCGATTGACGGTAGCGATGTATTGATTCCGGGCGTCGATATCGAC
>CAYQMZ010000276.1:0-8816 GCA_964418725.1 uncultured Pirellulaceae bacterium | reverse complement strand
GAAGTTCAAATCGACATCGACGGCATCGGTGTACTGTCGAACTTCGTCGTCCAAGGCTGAGAAAACACGCTAGGCGGCCTAGTCCTCAAGCGTTCGCACAACGCGAAATCCTTGGTTCGGACGTCTCTTGTATCCGAGAAGTCTTTGCCGACTGCTATTTCGAGTCGACATCGCTTCGGAGTCATAGGCTCCTCCGCGAACCAACCGAAACGTTTGACGTTCGACCAGTGTTTGATCGGAATGGTCTCGATTCACTGCCGAACGTACGCGAGTCAGATCGCTCTCATGGCGTTCCATGCACCATTCTTGAACGTTTCCCAACATGTCGAACATGCCAAAATCGTTGGGCATCAATTGTGCCGCCGGATGCACAGTCCCCTGGCTATTCCCCGCGAACCAAGCGTAAGCTGCCAAGTGATCGTCCGTTTGCCCGAAGGGATAGGCTGAACGAGCATTGGCCCGACAGCAGAACTCCCACTCCGCCTCGGTCGGCAGCCGATATCCAAGTTTCGACACATAGTTTGGAGCAAGCGATATTCGCTGGCCGATGGCTTGGTCGTCTCGAGAAACGAAGCACCATTCGCTCTTGGGAATCCCGTGCAGTTTGCTGAGCCAATTGCAGTAACTCGCCACGAGGTACCAAGAAAGTTTGGTCGCGGGCAGGTTCTCATCCGCATCTAAGTCACCCAAGTAAACCACGTCTGGATTGGCACGCAGGAATGGTTTCAGCTGCCGCAGCGTAATCTCTGTTGCTCCGATCGCAAATCTTCGTCCGATGCGTTTGTTGTGAATTCGATCGTTCCAAAACGCCCCTTCCTCTGACAGCGGGCTGCCCATCAACGATGGTTCTGCTGCACGCTTGCGATCGAACACGTGCATGATCAATCCGTTCCAATCGACGTACCAGCCGGCATCTTCATCCGGATTCGATGATCGATGCACCAACGCTTGCTCAATGACATCGGCCAGTTTCCATTGTCGCAGCGTCCATTCGGCTGCCGCTCGCAGAGGAGCACAACGTTTTTGTGAGAGCTCATGCGTCAACATCGCGATCAGTCGCGAATCGAATGGCGGGCGAAGATCTGACAATGGGTATTTGCCGAGAGCCAGAATCAGCCCCGTCCGAACAGAATCATCAAGGTCATCCGCCTGCAGTAACTCCGCGATGTCCGACGGTCGACATTCATGATCTCGAATCAGTTGAATCAGCTCCGTGCGTAAGTCACCTTGATCGATCACGTCACCACCGGTCTGAATTGGACCGATCGAAAGAGAGCTATGTGTCTGCTCAACCTTTCGCAGCCCATCCAACAGCTCTTGCTTACTGCCTAGCCGAAATAGCGCCGTTGTCAGATTGGCCTTTGCACGGGCAATCCGGCGATGCTGGTCCGCCGACATGAACGGGCGGTGCCAAACGGTCGTAAATCTCCAATCGCCAGGCTCAATTTCCGCGGCAGATATGGAAACCGGACGATACCCCAGGTGCTCTAAGTCGCGAGACTTTTTCAGTTGAGCCTGCGCGTCGGTCCCCACCAGACAACAACCAGTAAATCGATCCGAGCGATTGACCCAGACTCCTGAATAGTGCGCGTACGGTGGTTCCCCTTCGGCCCCAATCGCACGCGTGACGCAGAAATCCGTCGGGTACATTTGCGTCCGGTTGAGAACCAGGAATTCTTCTTCCGGACAGTGGTAGTAGAATCCGTCGTCTCGGTTGTCTTCGTCGAGTGCCCAAATCATCGAGTGATGTAAGTGCAATCCGTCTGGACTGGCTGTTAGATGTCGCGAGCGTTCGAACATCAGTTGATTCTGCAACCTGGACTGAGCCGGTCGATGACTGTCTGTCGGCCTACCGGCATAAAACTCGCGGCGAACATTAGTGTTCCCGAAATCTCGCCATAACACGCAGAAACGAAGCTGATCCTTCGCGTCATTCAGGAAGTAGCTCGAGGCGTCGTCGGGAAGCATTCCGTGCTCGCGATGCCGCCGATCAGACACCTGCAGCTGTGCCTCCGTAAGGGCCGTCTCTAGTACCCAGTTGCTGTTGTCTCTGATCCAGCAAACCGCACACCGCAAACCAGACGTGGTGCTGTACGGGCGGACGTTCACCGGACGATAGTTGGACGCTTTCAACTCTCGAGTGACTTCGTCCAGTTCACTCAGGGGCAGAGAAAAACAGTAAGCAAAATCCTCGCATTGGAAACCTTTCGCCGTACGAATCGTCCGAGCCAGTTTCGATGAAAGCGCGTTACGAGAGTCTGGTCGCGGCCAGGCTGTATGTCGTGCTTGCTTCAAACGCGCGCGAAGCTCGGGAACCGCGGCGATTTGATCCTTGGCAAGGACTGGGAAAAGCGTTTTGAATTGTTCGCGATCAGCCTCTTCGAAGATGTCAATTAAACGTGGATCTGTCGCCTCGATGTAATCTCGAACTCCTTCGGTGGCCACGCGACGACGTATCGTTTCGCCGTTCGTGCAGGCTTTCACCAGCGACGGCAATAGCTTCGCTGCGACTGGTTCTAATCGTTTGAAATGCAAACGCGACTCCGACGGGATGGCAGTAACGTCACTGACGATTTGGTAGGCGTGCTGCTTCCAATGTGCGTCTTGGGGAGCGAGCTGCGACAAGACCGCCACCTCGTTTAGTCTCCCGCGTCGATCTAGGTTTTCGAATCGCTCCCAAAGTTGCCCGACCGCTGCGTCTTTGTCTCTTTCGAGCACATGCACCAAGAGTTCAAGCTCGCTTTCGTCTGCACGTGTGACTTGATTCAAGATCAACGGAAGGTGCGACTTATCCTTGTGCAAAGCGATCGCAGCGTGAATTCGCTGTTTCATTGGCCGCGAATCATCGTTAGCGATATCTTGCAAATCCGGCCGCAACCACCGACTTGGCTCTTTCGACAGATCGATCACCTTTGGCACGTCGACAGATTCAGCAACTAGCAACTGCTCTAACTGACGTTTTGCGGATGAGCGATTAACCAACTCGTAACCGGCCATGCCTAACGCGAATAATACGAGTGCCGCACAGACGGCTCGAATTACATGTCGCCGCGTGGCGGCCTTCATGAACGCGAGCTGGGTTGACGTCCAGTTGTCCGAACGCGTTTGCGAGCGCAGCTGTAGCCATTCCCACAATGACGGTAAGAGCCTCGTGTCCGGCTGAGCACTCCAAAGCTGACTCATATCGCGAAGCCTCAACTCCGCGCGCCCTCTTCGAGTGCTCATCAGCCCTCGATCAAGCCATTCGCGAATTGACGGCACCAAATAATCATGAGTCAGTTGGAAATACTGCTTCGAATCGGCGGCCCCGCTCGCGTCGTGCTTCGAGTCAGAGTCGTCCACGGCTTCGACAGGCGTGATCAATCGCAAGTCTTGATCTAGCACCCCAATCAGGTCACGAAGGTCACGCTTGTCTGTGTAACCGCTGCAACGAGACAGCCACTCGATCGACTGCATACCACCTTTAATTGCCGCCCCCGATTCTGGCAGCAACGCTGCGAGGACTCGGCGTGCAGCCGCGGCGTGCAACCTGCGTTGAGGCGCCGCCTTAGATCCGAAAGAATTCTCCAAAAACGCAAGCCCCACACCTTTGGTGCCGCCCAACTTCGTCAGCGTCGACGGCACCCACTGCTGATCTTTCAACATCTCTGCGTACAGCGCAAGACGAACGGAGATCACCGTGTTGTTGTCCTCCGCCAGATCCGCCACAACCTTCGAGATGAATGCCTCTTGTTGTCGACTGAGTGCGTGGCGATCCTGTGGCAACGTGCCAAAGGCCGCGCCATAAGCCGTCAGCACTCGTTCGGCGTGTTTGACGCCAAACAGATCTACCGCAGCGGAGTTCTGACCTTCCACCAGCGATATTTCGAGCTCGCGCATGAACCGCGTTATCGCCATCCAAAAGTCATCACGCACCATCAGGACCGCTTGGACATATGCACCGTCACACTGACGCAGCGTTTCAATCAATTCTGCATTCGAGTCGTTTTTCCAGGTGTGAAGCCACTGCTCGAATTGATCAATAATGATCAGGGTCTTTCGCCCCGTGCGATGCACAGCCTTGCGAAGCGTGGACAACGTCGCCGTTAGCCCAGCATCCAGCGGCAGTCCTGGATGCTGCCTGCGAAGCCCAGTAAGCAAGCGTTGCTCGGTGTCACCAGGCGTCGCTTCGATGTAGATCGGGGCGACGTGATCGTCCAATAGCGGAATAAGCCCAGCCCTGACAAACGACGTCTTTCCGCATCCAGACGGACCGTAAATCAACCCCACGGGAAACGACGCATCTCGGCTTTCAAGTTGGTGCTTCCAAAATCGCAGGCTGTTAGGGACGCCAGCTCGGTCGCGAGGGCCGGGTAGCAACTCTAAAAAGAACTCCGCGTCGTTGACATCAAAGTACCGCAGCCCCTTGGGAACGATACGAATTGGCTGCTCGCCCTCAGCTAGACTTGCGGACGCCGCACCGGTCTGGCTCGCGGAACCCGCCGTGGAAACACTGCCGCTGGCGTTTGTGTCATTGGATTCGACAGCAAACATCTTGGCAGATCCGGAGCCACCTGAGTCCGATGGTACTTCCTCGGCAAGAAACGCCTCCAAATCCTCGGCAAAATCCAAGGCGGTGCTGTACCGTTCAGACGCTCGCCTGGCCAGAGCCTTCATACAAACATGATCCAACACTCGAGGTACATCATCGCGGAACTGCCGCGGCGACCGCAGTTCCCCAGCCCTTATTTGGTCGATGATTTCTGCGGACGTGCCGTTTCGATAGGGTCGACGCCCCACCATCAATTCAAAGAAAACAACCGCGAGACTGTAAACGTCACTTCGGCCGTCGACGCGATGCCCTTCGCCGCGAGCTTGCTCGGGACTCATGTAGGCCGGCGTGCCCACGAACGCTTTTCCGGACCCAAATTCTTCGTCGCGAATCGCCAAGCCAAAGTCCGCGACGTGAGCTCGCCCCTGATGGTCGATCAAGATATTCGAAGGCTTCACGTCGCGATGGACGATGCCTCGATGATGGGCGTGATGCAGCGCTCGCGCAATACTTGCAACCAACGTCACGACATCGCGAATCGGTAGCGAGTCCTTAGGCAGCTTCGAAAGATCATCACCATCGATATACTTCGAAACGACGTAGCAAAATTCGTCTGTTGCGTGAAAGTCATACACAGGAACGATGTTCGGGTGGTCTAGTTTTGCAACGGAGCGAGCTTCTTTGCGAAAGAGTTCCGTATCACGACCTGACCGAGCCCGCCTCGCGTGCGGAACCTTTACTGCTACCTGTCGCCCTAATTCTGGGTCGGTTGCGAGGTAGACTTCTCCGAACGTGCCACGCCCGAGTCGCGAATCCACCACGTAGCGACCGACGGTTTTCGGAATCGGGGCGACAATGCTCTCGATCCCAGCAAGCTCCGCAGCGCTGTCAGTTGCGCTGGCCATGTGATTCGCGTCGTCGAAATTGAGGTTAGCCAACAGCGAATCCAGCATCTTTCGCGGAAGCCAGTCAAATCGTCTTTCAACCTCGCTCGACGGAGGCACTTGCCCGCGTTCTTCTAGGTAGCCAAGTTCTTCATCAATCAGCTGAAGCTGGTCGTCCAGGTCTAGCCAATCGATCTTTTCGAAATAGGTCTCGACCGGAAACGAACTTCCAGCCGTCCAGCGTCGATATTGATCCGCAAGCAAAATGGGCGTGACCAGCGAAGAAGACACGAGGCCATGCGATTCAATGAAGTCAAATACACTGGGCGGTTCGGCGTTAGCGTCCCAAAGATCTGTGAAACGCTTCAGCCAATCCTCTGACG
The DNA here is from genome assembly GCA_964418725.1 of uncultured Pirellulaceae bacterium. Classification (GTDB taxonomy): domain Bacteria; phylum Planctomycetota; class Planctomycetia; order Pirellulales; family Pirellulaceae; genus CAYNJG01. The sequence continues at coordinate 3,018 of CAYQMZ010000276.1, read as the reverse complement.
CTTGATCGCCGTGCCCCATTGATGCTTGGTTAATAGACATGTTCTCGCTGTCGCTTCACCAATACTGTTATGACGATTTGCCGGGCAGCATTCCGCCGATCGTTGGGATCCTCTTGCGAGCCAACGATACACTGACTGCCGACGGAGAACCACATAATTCCAATGGCCAGGGTGCTGGTGACGTAGACTTCCACGCCAACTCGTCTGGAAGTTTCTTCGGTACCTTAAAATGCCACTGAATAACGCTGCAACCGCTACAACCCAACCATTCGCCCTTGCGCAAACCGATTCAACCGTCAGCCGACAAAGATTCGACCTGCTGACACTATTCCTATTCACTATTGCGATTTTTACAAGTGCGACACTGCTGTTTGTCGTACAGCCGATGGTTGGCAAAATCTTGCTGCCTAATTTGGGCGGCGCCCCAGCGGTTTGGAATACCTGCATGGTGTTTTTCCAAGCCACATTGTTGGCCGGATATTTAACCGCGCATTTGCTTACCAAATATGTCCCGCTGCGTTATCAGATTATCGCCTATGTGATCGCCCTTGTGTTGGCCATGCAGTCGCTGCCGATCAGCGTTGGCCCGGAGTGGGTCGAGGCACTCATGTCCGGCGGTCGTCCAGTCACATGGTTGCTGAGCGTGCTGATATGTCAGGTCGCACCGGTGTTCTTTGTCATGTCAACAACTTCACCGCTCATGCAAAAATGGTTTGCGCGTTCGGGTCACCCCCAGGGTTCGGATCCGTACTTTTTGTACGCGGCCAGCAACGTCGGCAGCATTTTAGCCCTGCTGGCTTACCCGCTGTTTGTTGAGACCAACCTGGGAGTCACCGACCAAACGACAACTTGGATGTGGGGCTTCGGATTCTTCGCAATTCTCGCCACGGCATGCGGACTCGCCAGCTGGTTTGGCAGCAACTTGCCGACGTCAGAACGAGGAACCGTCGGTGAACGCCTCAATAAATGCGGCACTTCTGACAGTACGCTTGAGACCGCAACCGAACAAAACACATCCAGCCAAGCCACGACACCGACATGGAGCCGCCGAGGATTTTGGGGCTTACTGGCCTTCATTCCTTCCAGTCTGATGCTGGGAGTAACCACGTACATCTCGACAGATGTGTCAGCAATTCCATTGATCTGGGCGATCCCGCTGGCAATGTACCTGCTGACATTCGTCTTCGCTTTCTCGAAGTGGCAACCCATTTCCGCATACTGGATGGGTCGCGTCGCTTCGCTCTTGATCCTGGTGATTACCGTAACGATGGTCCTGGGCGCCAATGATCCGCCGACCGTCATCGTACCGCTACACCTGCTGATGTTCTTTACCGTGGCGATGTTCTGTCACCAACGCCTTGCGGCAGATCGCCCATCCGAAGAACACCTGACTGACTTTTACCTTTGGCTCTCAGTCGGCGGCGTCGCTGGAGGAATCTTCAATGCCTTGCTTGCTCCGTCGCTTTTCGTGTCGATCATCGAGTATCCGTTGATCATGTCACTGGCGTCGTACTTTCGAGTCACGAAGAATGACCCGCAAGCGAATGTCGACGTGAACGAAGCAGACGCAGCCAAAACGAACGCTGCCGCCGCCGGCAACCTGCCTCAAGCCTTCGCCTTTGGTGCCGGGATCTTCGTAACGCTCGTCGCTCTGCGATGGGGCATTCAAATGGTGCCCAGTGAGTGGATCGCTGCGATCGAAAATATTTCGCCACTGTCTGTCTCGCAAATTGAAACACTACTAACGTTCGGGGCACCTGCAGCTTTGGTGCTTCACAACATCGAGCGTCGAAGCCACTTCACGTTCGGATTAGTGGCGATATTCCTGGTCAGCGTTTGGAACCAATACTCAGACGCCAATTGCCTGCAGCGTGACCGCAATTTTTACGGCACCCTAGCCACGACGAATGATCAATTGATTGGCGGCGACGTCGTCAAAATGTGGCACGGAAATACGGTCCACGGCACTCAGTGGAAAGACGAAGCCCGCCGACGAACACCACTGACCTATTACGGAAAGAGCAGCGGTGTGGGCCGACTGCTTGCGGTACGTCAGCAAAACAACGAAAAACTTGATATCGGGGCCGTCGGACTTGGCGCGGGCACATTAGCGGCAGTGCTGCGACCAGCCGACGCCATGCGATATTACGAAATCAATCCGCAGGTTGTAGAACACGCGGAGAAGTACTTCACATTCCTCGGCGACGCTCGCGAGCGTGGAGCCAACCTAGATATCGAGCTTGGCGACGCTCGCCTTGTCTTGGAGAAAGAGCGGCGTGAGGGAACGGCGATACCGTACGACGTGTTGGTGGTCGATGCCTTCAGCAGTGATTCGATTCCGGCTCACTTGATCACGAACGAGTGCTTTCAGTTGTACCTGAGCCGAATCAAAGCCGGTGGAGTTGTCGCCATGCACATCTCCAATCGGTTCCTGGATCTACGTCCCGCGTTGGCGAAACTATGTGAGGCTAACGGCGTGGTCGGCTACTCGTACTGTTTCGTCGACATTAAGGATGACCAAGGGTTCGACGAAAAGTCGGGAGAGACTGCGTCGTTATGGGTTCTCATCGCGAATGAATCGTCTTATTTAGAAGACCTTCATGGCGACCCCAACTTGAGTCCACTGAGGCCCAACCCGGCTGACCGACTTTGGACGGACGATTACTCGAACGTGTTGAGTGCCTTCAACTTCCGACTGTAACGTTACGCTGAGGACATCGGTCTTTGGCAGTTTCGATACTAAGCGGTCGCGTTCCCTACGTCGCCAACCGGTATCCGCTCCCGTGAACTTGGCCTAAGATACCGAAACTTCATGGCTGCCGTATTTAGCAGAGCCACTGGATTGCCTTTTTAAAGCGGTTAGTAATGTCGGAAACAAACAGCCCAACCCCGTCAAATGACTCTGCAACTTCAGAGCTCTCCGCAACGAACAAGCCGGCACCGCAACGCGAGAACATCTGGCTGAATATCGGTCTGAATGTCCTTGTTCCCTCCGTCTTGCTTTCCAAAGGCGAGGAT
>CAYQMZ010000275.1:7856-8836 GCA_964418725.1 uncultured Pirellulaceae bacterium | reverse complement strand
GTGCCGCGGAAGAATGCCGCGAACACCGGTACAACGGCGCATCCAAGCGTGCGATCCAGCACAGGCTCACATATCCCGCACACTTGAGGTGTGCGGATTCTGCAGTCGGGTGCCCAGTTCTCGCCAACGCCGGGCGGCGGATCCAGTGGCACGGCACATGCCCAAACGAGAGAGTAATTCCAGGAGGACACGATGATTGCCAAACGCATATTAGTGCCAACCGACTTCTCAACCTGCAGCAAATTGGCTCTAGGTTTGGCGATCAGTCTGGCAAACGGTTGTCGCGAAACGGACATCACTCTGCTGCACGTCGTGGAACCCACCGTCCCATCGTTCGACGAAGAACTTGGCGTTTTAGAGCCACAGGCACTTCGAACGGAACTAGAGATGCTCTCGGCGACCCGCGACCACGACGTTCAGATCGACGCGATGGTTGAATATGGCGAGCCTGGTGAAGCGATTCTGAAGGTCGCCAAAGATCACGACATTGACCTGATCGTTATGGGAACGCACGGTCGAAACGGACTCGTTCAGTTCTTAGTGGGCAGCACAGCGGAAACCGTCATGCGTACGGCAACATGCCCCGTGATGACGGTACGAGATGACTCGGTCATCCCCAGCCAAGAATCCAACGCTGTCTGATATGATGTTCGCCGAACGCCCGCGCTGGAACTATTCGCTGACACTTGGCTGAATCTCTCGCTGGCGTGCGGCTACAGACCACACGTCCAGTGACGACGATTCAAGATGGCGGCACCCAACAAACTGCTGATAACCGACTTCGACAGCACGATGACGAAGCGTGACTTCTATTCGTGCGCGGTTGAGCGGTTGCTGTCGCCCGATGACTTGCTGCCTTGGCATCAGTACGTGGCCGGCGAAATCTCTCATTTCGAAGCGCTCCGACGGATCTTCGCATGCCTCCGCACCACAGAAGAGCAACTTCAGGCAGTGATCGACGACATGCTGTTCGACGACCA
>CAYQMZ010000275.1:5741-7846 GCA_964418725.1 uncultured Pirellulaceae bacterium | reverse complement strand
GCATTGAACGGCTTCGTTACGCCGACTGGGAGCTCAAGATCGTCTCAAACGGATGTGGCTGGTATATCGATCGAATTCTGCGCAGCCACGCCATCCTCGCCGAGGTCCACACGAACCCTGGCGAATTCACGCCCGATGAAGGTCTGAAGCTAATCCCACCACGTGATTCACCCTTTTATTCGCCAGACGTCGGCATCTCGAAGTTGGCAGTCGTCCAGTCTGCAATCGACGACCCCGCGTGGGAAGTGGTGGCTTTCGCCGGAGATGGACGCCCGGATTTACAACCCGCATTGAGCGTCCAGGCCAAATACCGGTTTGCTCGTGGTTGGCTTGCCAATACGCTTTGTGAGCACGGGGAAACGTTCCATCCGTTTGAACATTGGTCAGAGATCACTCAGCGTCTTTGTGAGTTGCCCGCATGATCGCAGGTCGTCGAGAAGTCGAAATCCCAGGGTTCGTTAGAATCAAGCCGGGGGCAATGGATAGGATCGGTTTGTACTTGGGAAGAGCCGAGTTCAAACGAGTGGTGATTCTCCATAGCCAAGGACTGCCCGACTCGATTCTTGACCAAGCGTCGAACTCAATCCAGAGTGAATCCATCGAAGCGACGCATGTCATCGCCATCGACGACACCTCGCTAGAACAAGCGGAGCACCTGAGCACGCAGCTGCCCAAAGAAACGGACTGCATCCTGGGAATTGGTGGTGGCAAGGCCCTAGACGTGGCAAAGCTGGTGGCCTCGCGCTGTGATACGAAGATGTTCACACTGCCCACGTCACTGTCCAACGACGGCTTTGCTAGTCCCCAATCCAGCCTCACCATTGAAGGCCGTCGCAAGTCCGTGCCAGCCAACATGCCGACCGGAGTCGTTGTCGACACGCAGATATGCCTGGACGCACCGAAGATTCTGTGGCTGTCAGGAGTAGGAGACCTGGTTGCCAAAATCACGGCAGTTCGAGACTGGAAATTAGCATTCCATCACGATCGGACCCCCGTTGATGACTTTGCCGCGTTACTCTCCGACGCCAGCGTTTTCCAATTCATGGGCAGACCGGAACGAGACCTCGAGGGGATACGACTGCTGGCGACCGCGTTGATGTTAAACGGTGTTTCGATGGCAATCTCCGGTAACTCCAGACCAGCCAGCGGAAGCGAACACTTGGTCTCGCACGCGCTCGACTCGATATCGTCTAGGCCGCGTCTGCACGGTCTTCAAGTTGGCGTCGCAACCTATGCCATCAGCCAGTTGCACCGAACTGAAACAGAGAGAATCCGTCATTTGTTCGAGACGACGGGCTTCTGGCAAGCCATCTATGACGATCCGTTCTGCAAATCAGAATGGAGTGAGGCGATCGCGTTGGCTCCGTCCTTAAAAGCAAACTTTCACACGATACTTTCAACGCAAGAAAATCGTGAAGCATTGCTGGGCATTTTGAGCAGCGATGACACCCTGCGACGCTGTTTCGTCGACTGAGCGTCGCGATCGGTGGCTTTCGAAAAGCACGCCAATCGAACTCAAAAAGTGTCCCTTCTCACGCCTTCTTCTGAACCGTAGAGCGCAGTAGCACACCTTTGCAGCTCCGGAGCGCGCTTGAACGTGCCATGCCGCACACCCGGCTGCTCTTCCGTCGACGATTCACGCTGATTCTGAATTGGCACATTCGTTGCGATTATGCATATCGAGTTTGAAGCCTTGATTTCAGAAAGGAACGAGCCATGAACGTCAAAAACATTCTTGTCCCGGTCGACTACTCCGACAGCGGCGAAGCAGCAATGGCCTACGCCGTTTCTCTCGCTCGGGAGAACAACGCTCGACTGCATTTGGTTCACGTTTATGAGCAGCCCTTCACCTACGTTGACGGTGGCTTTGCCGGCACCCCCGTGGCGACGGAAATCCCACCAGTCGACCTGAAAGACGAAGAGGCGAAGCTCCAAACGATTACGCCGGCCGACGACGTACCGCTGACTCGTCAATTCATCATTGGCAGTCCATCCGATGAACTCGTGCGTTACGCAGAAGACAACGAGATTGATTTGGTTGTGATGGGTACGCACGGTCGAACCGGCTTGAGCCGGCTGCTGATGGGTAGTGTCGCCGAGGGTGT